>NZ_CADEAU010000059.1 GCF_902825405.1 Micromonospora maritima
CCGGCCACTGGATCCCGGACCTGGTCGACGTCGCCGGCGGCGAGCCGGTGGCCACCCACCCCGGCGCCCGCTCCGCGCCGACCACCTGGGCCGACCTGCGGGCGGCACGTCCCGAAGTGGTGCTCGTCGCGCCGTGCGGCTTCCACCTCGACGGGGCCGCCGACCAGGCGGCCACGGTGGCCGGGCACTTCCCGGGCGCGGAGGTGTGGGCGCTGGACGCGGACGGGCTGATCGTGCGGGCCGGCCCGCGCCTGGTCGACGGCGCGGAGACGATCGCGGCGATCCTGCACCCCGATGCGGTCCCCGCGGCCCGACCCGACGCGGCCCGCCGCATCGCCTGACCCCCCGGGTTCGGGCCGCACCGCCTGGCCCCGTTCGGCCCGACCCGGGTGTCATGATCAACACCAGGTCCCCGAGGTGGCGGCATCACCGCACCCCTGATACCGCCACTTCGCCGATCTGGTTCCGCCCCCGGACCACCAGGCGAGGAATGCCGGGAGGGCACCGCGAGGTGCCTGCCTGCGGACCGGGAGGTACGAACGCCGTCCCCGTTGCCAGGGACGGCGTTCGCGGTACGGCGCGATGGACCGGTCAGGTCATGTCGTCGTAGCGGCGTTCGATCGGCGCCGGAGCGGCGACCGGCTCGGGTGCCGCGATCGGGGCGGACGCCTCGATCCGGGCACCGGTCGGTACGGGCTCGCTCGACAGGTCCAACGGCGAGACCTCGTCGTCGGCGATGCCCGCGTAGACCTCCTGCCCACGCCCGCGCCGCCGGTCGTTGAGGAACGCCACCCCGACCGCGGCGAAGTAGAGCGCGGAGAGGCAGAGCGCCAGCGCGGTCATGCCGAACGGGTCCGGCGTCGGCGTGACCACCGCGGAGAACGCGAAGAACACGAAGATCGCCACCCGCCACCAGCTCAGCAGCCGCTTGGCGCTGGCCAGGCCGACGAAGTTGAGCATCAGCACGATCAGCGGGAACTCGAACGCGACGCCGAACAGCAGGATCAGGTTCGTGACGAACGAGATGTAGCGGGTCACCTCGAGGTTCGTCGCGATGTCGTCGCCGGAGACGTTGAGCAGGAACTCGAGGCCCTTGGTGGTGACGAAGAACGCCAGCACCGCGCCGGCGGCGAACAGCGGGGCCGCCAGCCCGGTGAAGATGTAGGCGTAACGCCGCTCGTGCCGGTGCAGGCCGGGCGCGATGAACGCCCAGAGCTGGTAGAGCCAGATCGGGGCCGCGATGATCAGGCCCACCCAGAGGCCGATCTTCAGGTTCAGCAGGAAGACGTCGGCGACGCCGAGCTGCACGAACTTGCACTTGCCGGTCAGCGGGTCGATCGACTGCGGCAGGTCGCAGTAGGGCTTCGAGAGCAGCACCCGGACCGGCGTGGCCAGCCAGATGCCGAAGCCGAAGCCGACCAGGATCGCCAGCGACGCCCGGAACAGCCGGTTACGCAACTCCCGGATGTGCTCCATGAGGGTCATGGAGCCGTCGGCCGCGCGTTCGAACGTGCTCGGGCCGCGCTTCCTCAACGCGAAGGCCACGGTGGTGGGGGCCCTTCCGGATCAGTTCTCGCGGACGCGCTGCACCGGGTCGACCGGCGGGGCCACCGGCTGCTGCGGCTGCGGGGCGTAGCCCGGCTGCGGCTGCGGCGCGTAGCCCGGCTGCGGCGCGTACTGCTGCTGGCCCTGGATCGGCTGCTGCGGCGGGAGCGGCTGGTAGCCGTTCTGCGCGTCGGCCTTCTCGGCCAGGTCGCGGTCGTCGTCGTGCAGGCTCTTCGTCTCGGCCTTGATGATCCGCAGCGAACGGCCCAGCGAGCGGGCCGCGTCGGGGAGCCGCTTCGCGCCGAACAGAAGGATCAGCACGACCACGAGTACGGCGATGTGCCACGGCTTGAGGGCACCCATGGGAAGCTCCAGTCGCTCTGTGTCGGTGAGGGTGGGGTCGCCGCCCATCGTACGTGCGTCGAAGCGGCTTGCCACCCCCGGCGGGCCTGCTGGTGCGGGCCGGCCGGTGAAGTCTCGACCAACCCGAGTTGTCCCGTCAACCACCCACGGGGGCGCATTCGTGCGCGCAATCGACCCGGATCGCGCAGCTATCGCCCGCCGGACCGACAGATGTCGATCACTCGCCGCGCCTGGCCTTGATCAACGCGATCCGGTCCTGCGCCACGGCCGCCCGCTCCTGCAACGACTCGGCCCGCGCCTGCAACTCCTCGGCGGCCGAGCGCAGCGACTCCGCCTCGGTCGCCCGGCGCTGCAACGCCAGCGCCGAGCGGCGCAACCGGGGCAGCCGCGCCACCACCGGACGGACCGCCAGGGCCAGCACGACCAGCGCGAACACCACGACCCCGAGCACGATCCACATCACCACGGCGGTCAGCCTAGCGGGTGACGGCGGTGGCCGCCGGGTCGGCGCTGCCGGCCGGGGTGGCGTACGCGTCGAGCGCGGCGACGGCCTGGGCGCGGACCTGCTCGGCCAGCTCGGCCGGGGCCACCACGGTCGCCTCCGGGCCCAGCCCGAGCACGAACCGGCGGGCCCAGCCCAGGTCGGTGACCCGCAGCGACACCAGCCACTGCTCGCCGTCGGCCTCGACCCGCTCGCACGGATAGTATTCGGTGATCCACCGCTCGCCCCGGCCGATGCGCAGGGTGATCAGCGGCAGGTCGGCCGAGGGCCGGAACACGCCGTCGCTGAGGTCGTGCGGGCGGGCCTGCGGCGGCACCACGGCCTGCTCCGGCAGCTCGGTGACCGCGTCGATCCGGTCGGCCCGGAACAGCCGGACCGCCTCGGCCCGACGGCACCACGCCTCCACGTACGCCCGGCCGCCGACCATCAGCATCCGCAGCGGGTCGATGGTGCGCTCGGTGGTCTCGTCCCGGGCCGGCGTGTAGTAGGTGATCCGCAACGCCCGACCCCGCTCGACGGCGGCGCGCAGTTCGCGTACCCGGGCGGTGTCGCCGGGCAGCCGGACCTCGACCGGCGCTCCGGCCAGGTCACCCGCGGCGCTTTCGATCTTGGCCAGCGCCCGCTCGACCGCCTCCCGGTTGGCCACCCCTGGCGTCTCGGCGAGCATCCGCAACGCCACCACCAGGGCCAACGCCTCGTCCGGGGTGAGCCGCAGCGGACGGTCGATGCCGGCGTCGTAGGTGATGGTCACCCGGTCGCCGTCGAACGCCATGTCGATCAGGTCACCGGGGCCGTAACCGGGCAGCCCGCACACCCAGAGCAGCTCCAGGTCCTCACGGAGCTGCCGCTCGGTCACGCCGAGGTCGTGTGCCGCCTCGGCGATCTCGATGCCCGGGCGGGCCAGCAGGTAGGGCACCAGGTTGAGCAGCCGGGCCAGCCGGTCGGCGGAGGCGCGGCCGGCACGGGCCGCCGGGCGGGTCACCGGGCACTCCCGCCGGCCACCGCCAGCTCGTCGTGCCGGGCGGCGACCTCCTTCAACCGCTGGATGACCGCCTCCCGCACCTCCGGCGGTTCGAGCACCCGCACGTCCGGGCCGTACCCGACGATCTGACCGGCCAGGAAGTCGGCGTCGGCGTACGGCAGGACCAGCCGGTCGCCGTCCGGGCCGGCCTCGCTCTCCACCGCCCAGCGGCGCAGCCCGGCGGCGCGGCCCGGCGCGGCCAGCACGGTGGCCCGGCCGGTGCGCTCCACCGGGCCGGACCAGCGGGCCACGTGGCTGATCAGGTCCACCCCGGCGGGCGGCTCGTAGGCGCCGGCGTCACCTGTCGCGCGGACCGCGCCGACCACCCGGGACAGCCGGAAGCAGCGGGTCGCCGCGCGGTCGAGGTCGTGACCGACCACGTACCACCGGCCGCGCCAGCAGACCACGCCCCACGGCTGCACCCGGCGGCGGGTCGGCGCGTCCCGGTCGGGCACCCGGTAGTCGAAGCTGACCTCGCGCCGGTCCCGCGCGGCGGCGGTCAGCGGCGCGAACGCCGGGTCGACCGTCACCATCGGCTCCAGGCCCAGCGTGGCCTGCGGATCCACGTCGATGCCGGCGGCCCGCAGCTTCGCCAGGCCGGAGGACGCGGCGGCGGCCAGGCCGGCGTGCTGCCACAGCCGGGCGGCGATCCCCACCGCGGCGGCCTCGTCAGGTTCGAGCGGGATGTCGGGCAACGCGTATTCCCGGTGGGCGATCCGGTAGCCCGGCTCGGCGTCGAAGACGCTGGCCGTGCCCGTCTCCAGCGGCACCCCCAGTTCCCGCAACTCGGCCTTGTCCCGCTCGAACTTGCGCTGGAACGCCTCGTGGTCCTTGGCGTCCTCCGGGTCGTGCTCGTAGCCGGGCACGGTCGCGGCGATCTGCGCGGCGGTCAGGAAACGCCGCGTGGACAGCAGGCAGATCACCAGGTTGACCAGGCGTTCGGTACGGGTCCGGGACACGAGCAAACGCTAGCAGCCCGCGCGTCCGACGCGGGCACCCGCGCGGGCGCGGCGCGGCCATCCACCCGTTCGTCTCCGCCGCGCGGCCGGACGGAGCCCGCCCTAGGGTGATCGCATGGCGGATGCGGAAGTCAAGTCCGAGAGCGTCGGCACGGTCGTGGTGGCCGGCGCGGCGAACCTCGCCATCGCGGTCGCCAAGCTGGTCGCGGGCCTGATCTCCGGCTCCGCCGCGATGCTCTCCGAGGCCGCCCACTCGGTGGCCGACACCACCACCGAGGTGCTGCTCTACCTGGCGCTGCGGCGGGGCGCGCGGCCCGCCGACACCCGGCACCCCTTCGGGTACGGCAAGGAGAGCTACGTCTGGGCGTTCCTCGCCGCGCTGTTCACCTTCGTCGCGGGCGCCGGCTTCGCCATCACCCACGGCGTCACCACGATCCTCGTGCACGAGCACACCGGCGACTACCTGATCTCGTACGTGGTGCTGGCGGTCTCGTTCGCCATCGAGTCGGTGTCCCTGGCCCGGGCGGTGCGGCAGGTACGCCGGGAGTCCCGCCGCTGGCGCGCGACCCCCCGCCGCTACCTGCGGCTGACCGCCGACACCACCGTCAAGGCCGTCTTCCTGGAGGACACCGCCGCCCTGATCGGCCTGCTCATCGCCGCCGCCGGGCTCACCCTGTCGCACCTCACCGGCGACGAACTCTACGACGGGATCGCCTCCATCCTCATCGGCGCGCTGCTGCTGGTCGTCGCCGGCATCCTGGCCCGCAGCAACATCTCGCTGCTGGTCGGTCGCGCCGTCTCGGAACGGGTGCACCGCCAGATCGAACGGGAGCTGGCGGCGGTGCCGACCGTGGACCGCGTCGACACGCTGATGACCATGTTCCTCGGCCCGGAGGACATCCTCGTCGCCGCCAAGGTCGACTTCCGCGACGAGGCCACCGGAGCCGACATCGAGGCCGCCTCCGACGAGGCCGAACGCCGGCTCACCGACCGGTTCCCGGAGATCGCGTACGTCTTCCTCGACCCCACCCGGTCCCGCCGGACCGGCGGGCGCGCCCGGACCACCCAGGAGGAGTACCCGCCCGGCCGGGACGGCTGACCCGGCCTCGGCCCGCCCCGACGCCGGCCGATAGCGTGCCGACATGGTGCGATGGCGGTCCGGCACGGTCACGACGGTACGGCGACGGTGGACAGGCGCCGTCGAACTCGACGTGGACCTGCCCGACGGCGCCCGGATGCGCGCGCTGGCCTACCCGGCCCTGGTCGGCGACCCGCAACCCGGCGACCGGGTGCTGCTCAACGCCGGCGCGCTGTTGATGGGCCTCGGCACCGGCGGCTACGCCCTGGTCGTCGCGCTGCCCGACCGGCTGCCCGCCGACCCGCCCCGGGCCGGCGACACCCGCGACGCCGGGCACCTGGTCAAGGCCCGCTACACGCCGTTGCAACCGATCCTGCTCGGCGTGGACGAGGAGGCCTCCCCGCACCACGACCGGCTGGCCGCCGCCGAGTCCGTCGACGGGATGCCGGTGGTCACCGCCGACCTGCACTCCGCGCTGCCGGCGATCCTCGCCGGCGTGCACGCCGACGCCCCCCGCGCCCGGGTCGCCTACCTGCTCACCGACGGCGGCGCGCTGCCGGCCTGGTTCTCCCGCACGCTTGCCGGCCTCGCCGACCGGCTCGTCGGCACGGTCAGTGTGGGCCAGGCGTTCGGCGGCGACCTGGAAGCCAGCACGCTGCACAGCGGCCTGCTCGCCGCCCGGCACGTGCTCGACGCCGACCTGGCGATCGTCGCGCAGGGG
The DNA here is from genome assembly GCF_902825405.1 of Micromonospora maritima. Taxonomy (GTDB): domain Bacteria; phylum Actinomycetota; class Actinomycetes; order Mycobacteriales; family Micromonosporaceae; genus Micromonospora; species Micromonospora maritima. The sequence goes on from NZ_CADEAU010000059.1 coordinate 6,190, forward strand.
CCGGGCAACCTGGGCACCGGCACCCGCTGGGGCTTCTCCGGCGTGGCCGTCGGCGAGGCCGTCAACGCCGTCGCCACGCTGGGCGGACGCGCGGTCGGCTCACTACGGATCTCCGCGGCCGACCCCCGCCCCCGGCACCGGGGCGTCTCGCACCACAGCCTCACCGCGTACGGGCGGGTGGCGCTGGCCCCCGCGGAGCTGGTCGTGCCCGACGGCCTCGACCCCGACCTGGCCGCCGACGTGACCGCGGCGCTCGCGCCCCTGACCGACAGGCACCGGATCGTCACCGTGCTCACCGACGGCCTCGACGCCGCGCTGCGGGCCAGCCCGGTCGGGCTGTCGACGATGGGTCGCGGGCTCGACGCCGACCACGCCTACTTCCTGGCCGCGGCCGCCGCCGGCCGGTACGCCGCCGGCCTGCTGCGCTGACCGGGAACGCCCTCAGCCCAGGAAGAAGATCAGGCCCAGCCAGACGCCCACGATCAGCGCCAGCGCCAGCGCCAGCACCCAGGTCGGCACCGTGTACTCACCGCGGCGATTGCGTTCGATCTCGGCGCGGATCTTCTCCCGCCGCCTGTCGATCCAGTTGAGCTTCTCGGTGCCGCCGTCGCGCTCGCGGCCGGAGGTCCGGCCGGGCTCGCGGCCGTGAGGTTGCGGTTCGGAAGTGTCCATGGCGACGCCAGCGTACCGGTGCCGCGGCGGCCGGCACCCCCGGCACCGGCCGCCACCGACCTCACATGCTCGCGATCAACCGCTCCACCCGCTCGTCGTACGCCCGGAACGGGTCCTTGCACAGCACCGTGCGCTGCGCCTGGTCGTTCAACTTCAGGTGCACCCAGTCCACCGTGAAGTCACGCCGCTTCTCCTGCGCGTGCCGGATGAACTCGCCGCGCAGCCGCGCCCGGGTGGTCTGCGGCGGCGTCTCCTTCGCCTCGAAGATCTCCGGGTCGGTGGCCACCCGGTCCACCTCGCCCCGCCGCTCCAACAGGCCGTACAGGCCCCGCCCGCGCCGCAGGTCGTGGTAGGCCAGGTCCATCTGCGCCACCCGCGGGTGCGACAGCGGCAGGTCGTGCTTGCGCTGGTAACGCTCGATCAGCTTCAGCTTGGTGATCCAGTCGATCTCCCGGGCCACCGGGTCCAGGTCGCCGGTCTCCACCGCCCGCAACACCCGCGCCCACAGGTCCACCACCCGCTTGGCGGTCTGGTCGCCGCCCCGGCGCTCCACGAACTCGGTCGCCTTGGCCAGGTATTCCTGCTGGATCTCCAGCGCCGAGACCTCCTTGCCGGAGGACAGGCGCACCTTGCGTCGGCCGGTGATGTCGTGCGACACCTCGCGGATGGCCCGGATCGGGTTCTCCAGCGTCAGGTCCCGCATCACCACCCCGGCCTCGATCATCCGCAGCACGATGTCGGCCGTGCCGACCTTCAGCAACGTGGTGACCTCGTTCATGTTCGAGTCACCGACGATCACGTGCAGCCGGCGGTAGCGCTCCGCGTCCGCGTGCGGTTCGTCCCGGGTGTTGATGATCGGCCGGCTGCGGGTGGTCGCCGACGAGACACCCTCCCAGATGTGCTCGGCCCGCTGGGACAGGCAGTAGACCGCGCCACGCGGCGTCTGCAACACCTTGCCCGCGCCGCAGATCAACTGCCTGGTGACCAGGAACGGGATCAGCACGTCGGCCAGCCGGCCGAACTCGCCGTGCCGGGACACCAGGTAGTTCTCGTGGCAGCCGTACGAGTTGCCGGCCGAGTCGGTGTTGTTCTTGAACAGATAGATCTCGCCCGCGATGCCCTCGTCGTGCAGCCGCTTCTCCGCGTCGACGAGCAGGCCCTCCAGGATCCGCTCACCGGCCCGGTCGTGGGCCACCAGGTCGGTCACCGAGTCGCACTCGGGTGTCGCGTACTCCGGGTGCGAGCCCACGTCCAGATAGAGGCGGGCACCGTTACGCAGGAACACGTTGCTCGACCGGCCCCACGACACCACCCGCCGGAACAGGTACCGCGCGACCTCGTCGGGGGAAAGCCGGCGCTGCCCGCGATAGGTGCAGGTGACGCCGTACTCGGTTTCGAGGCCGAAGATTCGCCGCTCCATGATGAGACACTAGCCGCCCGGAGCCCTCGATGGGCAGCGCCGACGCTCACCGCTTGCGATCTCCCCCGCGCAGATCGGGGAGGTGGCGGCTCCGCACGCGAAGGACCCCGCCACCTCGGCGAGGTGGCGGGGTCCGCAAGCGCACGTCACTCGGCGGGCTTGTCCTCCGCGTTGCCCTCCAGATCGGCCGAACCCGCCGACGTGGTCGGCTTCTTCGCCTCCTCCGTCGGCACCGTCGGCGTCTTCGCCCGGCCCGGCGCCGGGGCGACGTCCCCCTCGGCCTCGCCGTCCAGCAGCGCGGTCAGCGCCGCGCCGGTCACCCGCCGGAACGTACGCCCCACCCGGCGCCGGTCCAGGACCGCCACCTCGAGCTGGTTCGCGGCGATGGTGCGGGCCGCCCCGCCCTCGCCGCCGACGCTGCTCAGCGCCTTCATGGCGGCGCGGACCGCCTCGGACAGCGTCATCTCCGGCCGGTGCTCGTTCTTCAGCACCCCGGTGATCGCCTCGGCCTGACCGCCCATCGCCATCCGGCCCGGCTCGTCGTTCACCGAACCGTCGTAGGTCACCCGGTAGAGGGAGTCGTCGTCCGGCGTGGCGCCCACCTCGGCAACGCAGATCTCCACCTCGAACGGCTTCGACTGCTCGGTGAAGATCGCGCCCAACGTCTGCGCGTACGCGTTGGCCAACGCCAGGCCGGTCACGTCCCGACGGTCGTAGCTCAGTCCGTTGAGGTCGGCCATCCGCACGCCCGCGCGCCGCAGGTTCTCGAACTCGTTGTAGCGGCCGACGGCGGCGAAGCCGATCCGGTCGTAGATCTCGCTGACCTTGTGCAACGTGCTGGACAGGTTCTCGGCGACGAAGAGCACCCCGCCGTCGTAGCTCAGGACCACCGCGCTGCGGCCCCGGGCGATGCCCTTGCGGGCCAGCTCGGAACGGTCGCGCATGATCTGCTCGGGCGAGGCGTAGAACTGCATGGCCACGGCGGCGGTTCTCCTTCTTGCGGGACTGCTGACTCGATGGACGGTGGAAGCGGCGTCAGCCGCCGGGGTTCTCCATCCGGCCGGACACCACGCCCTCCGCGATCGTCGCCGTCTCGGCGTCGGTGAGCCGGTGGGTGCCGTCGGCCGTCGCGGTCATCACGACCGGGTAGATCCGCCGGGTCAGGTCGGGGCCGCCGGTGGCGGTGTCGTCGTCCGCCGCGTCGTAGAGCGCCTCGACGGCCAGCCGGGTCGCGTCGTCGATCGACAGGCCCGCCCGGAAGCGCTTCTTCAGGGCCGACTTGGCGAACAGCGAGCCCGAGCCGATCGCGTCGTAGCCGGTCTCCTCGTAGGGGCCGCCGGTCACGTCGAAGCTGAAGATCCGGCCGGCCCGCGCCGGGTCGCTCGCGGCCAGGTCGAAGCCGGCGAAGAGCGGCACCACGGCCAGGCCCTGCATCGCCGCGCCCAGGTTGCCGCGGATCATCGAGGCCAGCCGGTTGGCCTTGCCGTCGAGCGAGAGCATCGCGCCCTCGATCTTCTCGTAGTGCTCCAGCTCCACCTGGAACAGTCGCATCAGCTCGATGCCGATGCCGGCGGTGCCGGCGATGCCGACGAGCGAGTACGCGTCGGCCGGGTGCACCTTCTCGATGTCACGCTGGGCGATCAGGTTGCCCATGGTGGCGCGCCGGTCGCCGGCCATGACCACGCCGCCGGCGGCCGCGATCGCCACGATGGTGGTCGCGTGCGGCGCCATGTCGGCGGCCATGCCGGGCGGCAACGGCCGACGGCCGGGCAGCATCTCCGGGGCGACCTTGCTCAGGAACGTTGTGAAGGAGGACGTCCCCGCGTTGGTGAACACATCTGGAAGACGCCCGGATGGATCAAAACCCGCTGCCACGTGGTTCCTCTCAGGTATGTGATCGCCCCGGCCAGGTTGTCGAGGTCGTCCGTGAACTGGCCGAGACCGCCGTTGCAGTTGAAGCAGAGTATCCCGCGCACCCAGCCGGTGCGATGATCGTGGTCCAGATGTTCCGGATCGGGGCGCCGGCAGATCGCGCACACGCCGCCCTGCTCGGCCAGGAGCTCCTGGAACTCCTTCTCCCCGACCCCGTAACGGCGACGCAGGTGGTATTCGCGGCTACCGCCGTACAGGCGCAGCCTCGTCTCCTTGCCCTTTTCGTTGTGGCACGGCTTGCAGTATCTGCCGTAGCCACCCCGCCCGGACCGATTGCGCGGGAGGGCGTCCAGCACCTTCGTCTCGCCGCATGTCGGACAACGACGGTGACCTTCCGGAACGGCCGGCAACTCCCGCACCTCTCGCCCGTGCTTCTCCTTCAAGCGCTTGGCGTAGCTCGCCTTCGAGCGCAGGTTGAAGCACGGCTTGCAGTAGCTGCCCCGACCGTCAGGGCGACGACTGTTGGCGCAGAACTCCTCGAGCGGCTTCCACTCGCCGCAGTCCGGACAACGGCGGCGACCGTCCCGGTCGTCAAGCGCTCTAGGCATGTCCGATTTGCCCGGCTATGCCCTACTCCCCGCCCTTTTGTACATAGCCTCTCACAAATTCTTCTGCGTTCTCCTCCAGGACGGAGTCGATCTCGTCGAGCAGGTCGTCGACGTCCTCGGTGATCTCGGCGTGCCGCTCGGCCACCTCGGGGTTGGCCTGTGCGGTGACCTCCTCGACCTCCTCGTGGGACTTGCCGGACTGGGTCTGACCACCCTCTTGCGTCGCCATGGTGGTGCCTCCTCCACGATCGCCTGCGATCAACTTACCTCGCGGGAGCGACGAAAGGCCCGTCGCGCGCCGGGTTCCGGCACTCGACGGGCCTTCCGGCATCCGGGTCAGCCGCCGGTGAGCATCTCCAGCAGGTCCTTGGCGCTCTCGCACCGGTCGAAGAGCTGCCCGACATGCGCGCGCGTGCCCCGTTCGGGCTCCATCATCGGCACCCGGACCAGCGACTCCCGGCCCACGTCGAAGATGACCGAGTCCCAGCTCGCGGCGACCACCTCGGAGGCGTACTGCGCCAGGCAGCGGCCCCGGAAGTAGGCCCGGGTGTCCTCCGGCGGTTCGGTCATCGCGGTGCGGGTCTGCTCGTCGCTGAGCAGTGTCTTCATCGAGCCGCGCTGGACCAGGCGGTGGTAGAGGCCCTTCTCCGGTCGCACGTCGGAGTACTGGAGGTCGACCAGTTGCAGCTTGTGCGAGCCCCAGCCGAGCTTCTCCCGCTCGCGGTAGCCCTCCAGCAGCCGCAGCTTGGCCACCCAGTCCAGCTCGTCGGCGCACTCGAACGCGTCCCGGCCGAGCCGGTCCAGCACGCTCTCCCAGCGGTCGAGCACGTCGGCCGTCTGCGCGTCGACGTCCTGGCCGTAGCGGTCGTCCACGAAGGAACGGACCCGCTCCAGGTAGGCCCACTGCACGTCCAGCGCGGTGAGTCGGCGCCCGTCCCGCATCCGCATCAGGTGCTTCAGCGACGGGTCGTGGCTGACCGCGCGCAGTTCCCCGACCGGGTCGGCGATGCCCAGGTCCGCGCCGAGCGCCTTCTCCTCGATCATGGCGAGGATCAGCGAGGTGGTGCCGACCTTGAGGAACGTGGAGATCTCGGAGAGGTTGGCGTCGCCGATGATGACGTGCAGGCGGCGGTACTTGTCGGCGTCGGCGTGCGGCTCGTCGCGGGTGTTGATGATGGGCCGCTTGAGCGTGGTCTCCAGCCCGACCTCGACCTCGAAGAAGTCGGCGCGCTGGGAGATCTGGAAGCCGCTCTGGCCGCCGTCCTGCCCGATGCCGACGCGGCCCGCGCCGCAGACGATCTGTCGGGTGACGAAGAACGGCGTCAGGTACGCCACGATGTCGGCGAAGGGCGTCTGCCGGCGCATCAGGTAGTTCTCGTGCGCGCCGTAGCTGGCACCCTTGTTGTCGGTGTTGTTCTTGTACAGGTGGATGGGTTGGGTGCCCGGGATGGTGGCCGCCCGGCGGGCCGCCTCGGCCATCACCCGCTCCCCCGCCTTGTCCCACCGCACCACGTCGAGGGGGTTGGTGACCTCGGGGGTGGAGTATTCCGGGTGGGCGTGGTCGACGTAGAGCCGCGCTCCGTTGGTGAGTATGACGTTGGCCAGGCCGAGGTCCTCGTCGGCCAGCGCCTCGGCCGGGTCGTAGGCCGCCCCGGAGTAGGTGAAGCCGCGCGCGTCGCGCAGCGGCGACTCCTCCTCGTAGTCCCAGCGGGCCCGCCCGCCCCGGTTGAGTTCCGGTCGGGCCCCGTACGCGTTGACCACCTGCGAGGAGGTGACCATCGGGTTGGCTCCGGCCTGACCGGGCACGGAGATGCCGTACTCGACCTCGGTGCCCATGATCCGTCTGACGCTCATCGACCTGCCCGCTCCGCTCGCCGTCCCGGTCCCCGTCACGTCGAGCGTAGTCGGCACTTCGACGGTAGGTGGCGCGCCGGGCCCCGGCGGGCGCCGTGCGACGGTCCTCGACGGCGGCCGGAGCGGTGTGGACCGTCTGGCCGCCGCCGTGGTGGACCCATGGTCAGAAGAAGCGGTACGCCTCGGCGGCGGCGTCCTCGGTCTGCGACGCGGGTGGCGCGGTGATGGTGACCGGCTCGCCGAAGCTGTGCATCTTCATCTCGTTGTCGATGGTTCCGGCCGCGGTGTCGAACGTGTAGGTGAGCAGGGTGAGCCGGCCTTCGGCGTCCAGGGTGGCCTGGAACGGCACGGTCTTCGTCTTGAGCACCTTGAACGCGTTGCGCAGGGTGGCCTTCTCGCTGTCGCTGGAGGCCGCCGCGATGGCCTTCTCCGGGTCGGCGACGCCGGTGTAGCGGCCGTCGCCGGCCGGTTCGGCGGAGACGACTCCGCCGAGGATGCCGGCCTGTGCCCGGACGTCGAGGCCCTGTGCCAGCTGCCCGTCGGGGCGGAGCCGGCTGCGGTCGAGCTTCATCCAGGGCTTGCCGTCGGACTCGTCCTGCTTGACGTAGACGGCGTCGGCGGTGACGACCATGCTGACCGGCTCGGGCGTGCGCATGTCGAGCGTCATCGCGCCGGTGGTGGGTTCGACGGCCGATCGCATGGTGACGGTCTGGTTGCCCGCCTTGATGGTGACGTCCATCTTGAGGGTCTTCTCCAGGCTCCGCTGGAAGCCCTGCCGGATCGCGGCGGGCGCGTCGGCGGTGGTGGGCGCGGAGGCGGACGCCGAGGTGGTCGGCGCGGAGGCGGTGTCGGTGGTGGTGCCGCAGGCGGCGAGCAGGACCGTCAGGCAACCGAGCAGGGCCGGGGCGAGTGTTCTACGCACGGGCAGACACCCTAGCGGGCGCGGGCCGTCTCCGTGGCCCCGCCGGCGACCGGCCGGGGCGGCGCCTGCGCGGCGCCGCCCCGGTGGGCCCGGGTCAGAGGTACTGACCGGTGTTGCTGGCGGTTTCGATGGACCGGCCGGCCTCGGCGCCCTTGCCGCCGGAGACGAGCGTGCGGATGTAGACGATCCGCTCGCCCTTCTTGCCGGAGATGCGCGCCCAGTCGTCCGGGTTGGTGGTGTTGGGCAGATCCTCGTTCTCCCGGAACTCGTCGACGCAGGCGTCGAGCAGGTGCTGCAGGCGCAGCCCCTTGCGTCCGGAGGTGAGGAACTCCTTGATGGCCATCTTCTTGCCCCGGTCGACGATGTTCTGGATCATCGCGCCGGAGTTGAAGTCCTTGAAGTAGAGGACTTCCTTGTCGCCGTTGGCGTAGGTGACCTCGAGGAAACGGTTCTCCTCGGTCTCGGAGTACATCCGCAGGACCACCGCGTCGATCATGGCGGCCACCGTGGCCTGCGGGTCGCTGCCGTGTTCGGCCAGGTCGTCGGCGTGCAGCGGCAGGCCGGCGAGGATGTACTTGGAGAAGATGTCCTTGGCCGCCTCGGCGTCCGGACGCTCGATCTTGATCTTCACGTCGAGTCGGCCGGGGCGCAGGATCGCCGGGTCGATCATGTCTTCCCGGTTGGAGGCGCCGATGACGATGACGTTCTCCAGGCCCTCCACGCCGTCGATCTCGCTGAGCAGCTGCGGGACGATGGTGTTCTCCACGTCGGAGGAGACGCCGGAGCCGCGGGTGCGGAACACGGAGTCCATCTCGTCGAAGAACACGATCACCGGTGTGCCCTCACCGGCCTTCTCCCGTGCCCGCTGGAAGATCAGCCGGATGTGCCGCTCGGTCTCGCCGACGTACTTGTTGAGCAGCTCCGGGCCCTTGATGTTGAGGAAGAAGCTGGTGTGCCGCTCCTTGCCCTCCCGCTCGGCGATCTTCTTGGCCAGCGAGTTGGCCACCGCCTTGGCGATCAGCGTCTTGCCGCAGCCGGGCGGGCCGTAGAGCAGGATGCCCTTCGGCGGCCGGAGCTGGTGCTCGCGGAACAGGTCGGCGTGCAGGAAGGGCAGCTCCACCGCGTCGCGGATCTGTTCGATCTGGGCGTGGAGGCCACCGATGTCCTCGTAGTTGACGTCGGGCACCTCCTCCAGGACCAGTTCCTCGACCTCGCTCTTGGGAATCCGCTCGTACGCGTACGCCGAACGGGGTTCGATCATGAGCGAGTCGCCGGCCCGGATCGCGCTGCCGATCAGGGTCTCGGCGAGGTGGACGATGCGCTCCTCGTCCGAGTGCGAGACCACCAGCGCCCGGTCACCCGGAGCGCCGTCGGGCCCGGCCAGGATCTCCTTGAGCATCACCACCTCGCCGACCCGCTCGTAGCCGAACGCGTCGACGATGTTGAGCGCGTCGTTGAGCAGGACCTCCTGGCCCCGGCGCAGCTCGTCGACCTCCAGCGAGGGCGAGACGGCCACCCGGAGCTTGCGCCCGCCGGTGAACACGTCCACCGTGCCGTCGTCGTGCTTGGCCAGGAAGACGCCGTAGCCACTGGGCGGCTGGGCGAGACGGTCGATCTCCTCCTTGAGCGTCACGATCTGCGCGCGGGCCTCCTTGAGGGTGCCCACGAGCCGTTCGTTGTTCTCGGTCAGCCGCGCCAACTGTGCCTGGGTGGCCGCCAGCCGCTCTTCGAGCTGCCGGACGTGTCGGGGGCTTTCGGTCAACTTGCGCCGCACCAGAGCGAGTTCCTCTTGCAGGAACGCGACCTGCGTGGAGAGATCGTGGGCTTCCTTTTCCCACCGTGCGGCGCGCGAGTCCGCGTCGTCGCTGCGTGCCACGTCCCACCTCCCCGGGGGGCTTGAACGTTCTGACCTAACACTAGCCGCTATGAGCCCGATTCGGTCCTCCGCAACGCGCTCGTCACCGAAGCTTGATCGCCAAGGGCTGGTCGCGGGGCGGGTACGGGCGTTCGGGTACCGTCGGAGTGTGGGACGGGAGAACATGGGGGGTGCTTCGTGACCGACGTCGCGACCGACCAGTTGCAGGTCTGGGTGGATCAGGACCTCTGCACCGGTGACGGGCTCTGCGTGCAGTACGCGCCGGAGGTCTTCGAGTTCGACGTCGACGGCCTGGCGTACGTCAAGGGCCCGGACGGCGAGCTGCGGCAGGCCGCCGGCGCCCGGGTGGACGTGCCGGAGCACCTGCGCCTCGAGGTGATCGACTCGGCGAAGGAGTGCCCGGGCGAGTGCATCCACGTCGTGCGCGGCAGCGACGGCGTCGAGGTGGCCGGCCCGGAGGCCGAGGACTGAGGCGGAGACGGACCCGACGGGGGCCGGGGACGTCGTCCCCGGCCCCCGTCGTACGTCTGCCTCAGAGCAGGGGCCGGCCGACCACCGAGGCGACCAGCCGGGCGAACTCCTCCAGCCGGGCGATCTGGCCGGCGCCGCCGTCGTCGAGGGTCTTGCCGAAGCGCAGCGCGTCGTGCCGGGGCGTGCCCGCCACCTCGTCGCTGGGCGGCGCCTCGTCCAGCGAGCTGAGCAGCAGGTAGACGTCGATGCTGTCGACCCGGACGGTGCCGTCGTCGGTCCGGGTGAGGCGGCGCCGACAGCCGACCTCGGTGACGGTGGAGACCGGCACCACGCGCAGTGAGGAGGTCATCGCGCCCGGTGGCCCCTCCCCCGGCGGGACGTCCTCGCCGTGCCAGAGCACCAGCCGGCTGCCGTCGCAGACGACGACCTCCTGCCACACCCCGTTGACCTCGTTGACGAAACGTTCCAGGGTGAAACCGAGGACGGAGGCGCCACGCAGCACGCCGCCGAGCGCTTCCAGGGCGATGTCGGGGTCCCGCAGGTAGGCCCGGGCCGCCGACTCCAGGTCGGTGTAGGGCGACCAGTCGGGGAAGACCGCGGGCAGGTCGCCGTTGCCGTAGCCGGGGTTGCTCACGCGACCTCCCGTCGACCCGAACGGTCGTCACCGCCCGCGCGCCACCGTCGGCTCCGGTGACCGGGACGGGCACGCCGCCCGTCGCGCGCTCCGATCCGCTCGCTCATGCCCACCGTCTCCACCCACTTCGGTGTCGTCGTCCCCACGGGCACACATGATCCGCCCGCCCGCCGTCGTACGCGCGGCGGGGGTCAGGACTGCTCCGGTTCCTCCGCCGCGCGGGCCGCCGCCGCCGCGCGCAGGGCGTCCCGGCGCTGCGCGTACGCCTCGGCGCCCTTGCTGGGCTTGCGCCGGCGCGGCGGCGCGGTGACCCCGGGGGCGAGCTTGCGCGCGGAGACCAGGAACGCGGTGTGCGCGATCATCCGGTGGTCCGGCCGCACGGCCAGCCCCTCGGCGTGCCAGTCGCGCACCAGCGACTCCCAGGCGCGCGGCTCGGTCCAGCCGCCGCGCTCACGCAGCGCCTCGACCAGCTCCGACAGCTGCGGGGTGGTGGCCACGTAGCCGATCAGCACACCGCCGGGGACCAGCGACCGCTCGACCATGTCGAGCATCTCCCACGGTGTGAGCATGTCGAGGATGATCCGGTCGAATCCGGTCTCGGTGCTGTCGGCGACGTCGCCGACGTGCAGCCGCCAGGCCGGGTGCGGACCGTTGAAGAACGCCTCGACGTTGCGCCGGGCGATCTGGGCGAAGTCGTCGCGCAGCTCGAACGAGTGCAGTTCGCCCTCGGTGCCGACGGCCCGCAGCAGCGAGCAGGACAGCGCGCCCGAGCCGGCGCCGGCCTCCAGCACCTTCGCGCCGGGGAAGATGTCGCCCATCGCGACGATCTGCGCCGAGTCCTTCGGGTAGATCACCTGGGCGCCGCGCGGCATGGACAGCACGTAGTCCGACAGCAGCGGACGCAGCGCGAGGAAGGCGGTGCCGCCGCCGGCGGTGGTGACCACGCTGCCGTCGGGCAGCCCGATCAGCGTGTCGTGCTTGAGGATCCCCCGGTGGGTGTGGAACTCCTTGCCGGGCTCCAGCGTCACGGTGTGCATCCGGCCCTTGGGGTCGGTCAGCTGGACCCGGTCGCCGGGCCGGAACGGCCCCCGGTGGACGGGCGGCAGGGCCGGGACGGTGGAGGTCTCTGCGGTCACGTGTTCGTCTTCCGTTTGGGTTCGAGGAGCTGGGCGAGGTCCGCGATGTGCAGCACGCCGACCACATCTTCGCCTGCCGTCACGACGTACTGCGCGCCCGGGTGGGTGCGGACGGTCTCCAGCACCCGCTCGCCGTCCGCGCCGACCGGCAGCGTGGGCAGGGCGGTCAGGTCGCGGGCCACCTGGTCCACCGCGAGCCAGGGCCGCCGTTCCGGGGGTACGGCGGCGACGCGGGCCGGGTCGACCAGGGACACGGTACGGCCGGCGGAGTCGACCACGCTGAGCGCGGCGTCCGGTGTGCCCGCCTCGTCCCGGCGGCG
>NZ_CADEAU010000060.1 GCF_902825405.1 Micromonospora maritima
GGCGGGGCGGGCACGGCCGGGCGGCCGGGCACCGGCGCCGGGACCGGCGGCCGAGCGGCGGGGCTGGTCAGGGGTGACACGTGACATCGCGTCTACTCTGGCATGCCGCACGGAGGACGGCAGTCCGATACCGCGGCGAGTTCGCCGAACCCCCGGATCGGCGGTGGTGATCCGTCTAGCCTCGGCTTCAGACGCGACCTTTCCTGTCGCGGCACCGACCGCTCGGAGGAAGCCGTGAACGCTCCGTATCCGCCGCCACCGCCGCCACCGGCCGCCGGCCGGGACCGGACCACGCTCTGGGGCGTCCTCGGCATCGTGCTCGGCCTGCTCTGCTGCGGCATCCTGGGCATCGTCTTCGGTTGGTTGTCCATCCGTGACGCGCGGCGCAACGGCAAGTCGCAGGTGCTCGGCTGGCTGGCCATCGCGTTCGGCGTCGTCAACATCGTCGCCAGCGCCATCGTGCGCGCCCGGGGCAGCTACTACTACCCGTACTGGTACCGCTGAGCGTGAGGGGGCCGACCGGACCCGGTCGACCCCCTCGGCACGTGGTACGGCCGCTCAGCGGCCCGACATGATCTCCCGCATCAGCTTGGCGGTCTCGGTCGGGGTCTTGCCGACCTTGACGCCGACCGCCTCCAGCGCCGCCTTCTTCGCGTCGGCGGTGCCGGCCGAGCCGGAGATGATCGCGCCGGCGTGACCCATGGTCTTGCCGGGCGGGGCGGTGAAGCCGGCGATGTAGCCGACCACCGGCTTGGTGACGTTGGCCTTGATGAACTCGGCCGCGCGCTCCTCGGCGTCGCCGCCGATCTCACCGATCATGACGATGGCGTCGGTCTCCGGGTCCGCCTCGAAGGCGGCCAGCGCGTCGATGTGGGTGGTGCCGATGATCGGGTCACCACCGATGCCGACGCAGGTGGAGAAGCCGATGTCGCGCAGCTCGTACATCATCTGGTAGGTCAGCGTGCCGCTCTTGCTGACCAGGCCGATCCGGCCGGAGCCGGTGATGTCGGCCGGGATGATGCCGGCGTTGGACGCGCCCGGCGAGGCGATGCCGGGGCAGTTCGGGCCGATGATCCGGGTCCGCTCGCCCTGGGCCACGTTGTACGCCCAGAACGCGGCGGTGTCGTGCACCGGCACGCCCTCGGTGATCACCACGGCCAGGTCGATGCCGGCGTCGATCGCCTCGACCACGGCGGCCTTGGTGAACTGCGGCGGCACGAAGATGACCGTGACGTCGGCCCCGGTCTCCTTCATCGCGTCCGCGACGGAGGCGAAGACGGGCAGCTCGGTGCCGTCGAAGTCGACGGTGGTGCCGGCCTTGCGCGGGTTGACGCCGCCGACGACGGTGGTGCCGGCGGCGAGCATCCGCCGGGTGTGCTTGGAACCCTCGGAACCGGTCATCCCCTGCACGATGACCTTGGAGTCCTTGGTCAGCCAGATAGCCATGATCAGACCCCCGCAGCTGCCAGCTCGGCGGCCCGCTCGGCCGCGCCGTCCATGGTGTCGACCCGCTGGATCAGCGGGTTGTTCGCGTCGTCGAGGATGGCCCGACCGGCCTCGGCGTTGTTGCCGTCGAGGCGGACCACGAGCGGCTTGGTGGCCTTCTCGCCGCGCTGCTCGAGCAGCGCCAGCGCCTGCACGATGCCGTTGGCGACCGCGTCGCAGGCGGTGATGCCGCCGAAGACGTTGACGAAGACGCTCTTCACCGACGGGTCGGAGAGGACGATCTCCAGGCCGTTCGCCATCACCTCGGCGCTCGCGCCGCCGCCGATGTCGAGGAAGTTGGCCGGCTTGACGCCACCGTGCCGCTCACCGGCGTACGCGACCACGTCGAGCGTGGACATGACCAGGCCCGCGCCGTTGCCGATGATGCCGACCTCGCCGTCGAGCTTGACGTAGTTGAGGTCCTTGGACTTGGCGGCCTGCTCCAACGGGTCCACCGACGCCTGGTCGACCAGGGCCTCGTGGTCCGGGTGCCGGAACCCGGCGTTCTCGTCCAGGGTGATCTTGGCGTCCAGGAGCAGCAGCTTGCCGTCCTTGGTGGTGGCCAGCGGGTTCACCTCGACCAGCGTGGCGTCCTCGGCGACGAACGCCTGCCACAGCTTGACCGCGACGTCGACGACCTGGTCGGCGACCTCGGCCGGGAAGCCGGCCGCGGTGACGATCTCGCGCGCCTTCGCCTCGTCGACGCCGGTGTTGGCGTCGATCGGCGCCTTGACGACCCGGTCCGGCGTCTCGGCGGCGACCTGCTCGATGTCCATGCCGCCGGCGACGCTGGCGATGCAGAGGAAGGTGCGGTTCGCCCGGTCGAGCAGGTACGAGAAGTAGTACTCCTCGGCCACGTCCGCGGTCACGGTGATCATGACCTTGTGGACGGTGTGACCCTTGATGTCCATGCCGAGGATGTCGGTGGCGCGGGCCACCGTCTCCTCCGCGCCCTCGGCCAGCTTCACGCCGCCGGCCTTGCCGCGGCCGCCGACCTTCACCTGCGCCTTGACGACCACCCGACCGCCGAGGCGTTCGGCGATCGCGCGGGCCTCCTCCGGGGTAGTGGCGACGCCGCCGGCGAGCACGGGCAAGCCGTGCCGCTCGAACAGGTCCCGCCCCTGGTACTCGTACAGGTCCACGATTGCGCGTCCCGTCCCGTCTCCGCGGCGCGCCGTCGCGCCGCCACCAGCGTTGGAAAATCAGTTTGACGCCTGTCATCAGAACAGACAGGCCATTTGCCGCAGCCTAACGAGATGGGAACCGGCGGCAACCGAGCGGGTGCGGGGTGTGCGGTAATGCACAGCCGTCGTCGCCGGGGCGGGTGGCCGGGCGACGGACGGGCGCTGCCGGAGCGCGCGGCGTCAGCCGTCCGGGGGATGTGCGGACGGGGGCGTAACCCCCCGTCGGGGGCGTCGTTGAGTCTGATGTCGGAGCGCTGGTCAAGCGCGACGGCGGGAGCGGCCGATGCCCTGTCGGTCGAGGGGTGGCGGCGGGGCATCGTGCATAGAGGGGCCGGGCGTGTGAGGGGTGCGTCCGGCCCCTCCCCCTGCCCGGAACCGGACGGGTCCGGAAACCGGCCCGGCTCGTAGGACCGGCCGGTCAGCCGACCGGCTGGGCGACGTTCTCCCGCACCCAGTCGACGATCGACCCGGTGGTGGCGCCCGGGGTGAAGATCTTCGCGACGCCGAGCCGCTCCAGCTCCGGGATGTCGGCCTCGGGAATGATGCCGCCGCCGAAGACCACGATGTCGGCCGCCTCGCGCTCGGCGAGCAGTTCGAGGACCCGCTTGAACAGGGTCATGTGCGCGCCGGAGAGCACGGAGAGACCGACCGCGTCCGCGTCCTCCTGGATGGCCGTCTCGACGATCTGCTCGGGCGTCTGGTGCAGGCCGGTGTAGATGACCTCCATGCCCGCGTCGCGCAGGGCACGGGCGACGACCTTCGCGCCCCGGTCGTGGCCGTCCAGGCCGGGCTTCGCGACGACGACCCGGATTCGAGAGCTCATCTGCGCACACCTTTCACCGGCACCGGCACTGCTGACCTGAACGAACGGTAACCCGACCGGGCGCGGGGCGGGAAGCCGGGCCGTGCACTACCGCCCGACCTCGCACGCCGGAAGTCGGACACCTCCGCCGATCGGTCACTGTCCGCGACGAACGGACAGTTGACGGGCCATCCAACCAGCGGCACGAGATATGACAAGCTCGGATGGAATTGGACATAACGAAACGCCAGTTCGGCGCTTCGGCTTGTGACAGGAGTGGCGGTTGGCTAACGTGTCCACGGTTGTCATCAGGTCCACGGACGGGTGACGACGCGACACCGGAGGTTCGGCGGAGCTTCACCGAACGGTCCGGAGTCGCATCGGATCCCCGACAACGGAGGGTGTGCGTGCGCCAGCGCCTGTCGTCTGAGCCCGATCGATATCGCGGCCGTCGCCGCGTACCCACCCCCCCGCGGAGCCGCTACGCGGCGGTCGTCACCACCGCCTTCGTCGGCGCCGGCATCGTCGCTCTCGGTGCGAACGCCCTCCCCGACGCCAAGAGCGTCAACCCTTCGGTGCTCGACGAGCTCCGGCAGGCCTCGGTCGCCAGCCAGGACGCCGCGGACCGGAACGGCACCGCCGACCGCGCCACCCGTGACGAACGGTCCGACGCCGCGAGCGAGCAGGACCCCTGGCTCCTCCCCCTGCACGGCTACGACTTCAAGTCGCCCTACGGCGTGCGCTGGGGCAAGCTGCACACCGGCATCGACCTGGTCGCCCCCGAGGGCACGCCCTACAAGGCCATCCACTCCGGCACCGTCACCAAGGCCGGCTGGTTCGGCGGCTACGGCTACGCGGTGATCGTCAAGCACTCCGACGGCAGCGAGGCCATCTACGGTCACTCGTCCGCAGTGACCGTCAAGGAGGGCCAGGAGGTCAAGGCCGGCGACCAGCTCGGCCTGGTCGGCAACACCGGTCACTCCTACGGCTCCCACCTGCACCTCGAGGTCCATGTCAACGGCCAGCCGCTGGACCCGGTGCCGTGGCTCCAGGAGCGCGGAGTGGACATCAAGCTCGAAACCGAGGCACTCTACGGCGACGTAGCCGCCTCCTGACACTCCGTACCGCCCGATGACCGCCCGGATCATGCGATCCGGGCGGTTTCGCGTGCCGGCAAGTCTGCTGGCTCACAGTCGCTGATGTGACCGGCCCCACACGCCTCCGTGATCGTCTCCGGCGGTGAACCGCCCAACCGGCGTCAAGCCGGACGGCACGTCGGCGCGGGCCGGTCCGCGCCCGCCACCCGGCGAGCCGGGTGACCCGCCGCTGACACCAGTATTTCGAGGTCACGTGCCCCTCGACTGGTGAAGGTCCCCGTGCAACACAGCAGTCCCACCCCGAACGGCAACACCCCCGACAACGCCCCCGCCCGGCACCGCCGCCCCCGCCGGATGCGGCGCACCGCGTACCTGGTCACCGGCGCGGTGGCCCTGCTCGGGCTCGGACTCGGCGGTGTCGTGGTCGCCACCACCGACGAACCGGCCCCGGCACCGGCGGCGATCGACTTCGACGCGCGGGCACGCGCGGAGGACGCGTCCCGCGCCGACCGGTCGGCCCGCGAGTCGGTCAGCCCGGTCACCCCGTCCGCCACCCCGGCCAGCCCGTCTCCGAGCCCCAGCGCGACCACCCCGAAACCGCGGAAGACGGCGAAGCCGAAGCCGAAGAAGAAGGCCGCACCGAAGCCCGGCTGGGTCATCCCGATGAAGGGCGCCGAGATCACCTCCTGCTTCGGGCAGCGGTGGGGAACGCTGCACGCGGGCATCGACTTCGCCATGCCCGCCGGCACGCCGATCCGTGCCGCCGCCGCGGGCACCGTGGTCAAGGCCGGCGACGTCGGTGACGGCTACGGCAACTCGGTCTTCGTCGACCACCACAACGGCTACCTGACCCACTACGCGCACCAGAGCCGGCTCCTCGTCGACGTCGGTGACAAGGTCAAGGCCGGCCAGGTCATCGGTTACGAGGGCGCGACAGGTGACGCGACCGGCCCGCACCTGCACTTCGAGGTGCACCAGGGCGCGATGTGGAACCAGATCGACCCGGCGCCGTTCCTGCGCGCCCGGGGTGTCGACGTGGCCTGCTGACGGCCACGGCACGAGGAGGGGCCCGGTCGGCGGCGACGCCGGACCGGGCCCCGCCGTCGTTCAGAGCCTGTCGATCGGGGCGTGCCGCAGCACCAGCCACATGGTCTGGTCGCCGAAGTCGATCTGGGCCCGGGCGCCCGGGCCGGCGCCCTCCACCGCCAGCACCCGACCCAGGCCGTAGCGCTGGTGGTTGACCCGGTCGCCGGCCGAGACCTTGGGCGCCTGCTTCAACTCGCTCGCGGTGGACAACCGACTGGCGTCCACGCCCAGACGCTTGGCGAGCTCGGTCGCCTTCGGGGTGCCACCGGCGAAGCCGCCGCGGCCCGACCGGTCCGCCCGGCCGCCGACGCCGCCGCCTCCGCCACCCCACGAGGTGTACGAGCCCTCGGTGCGCTCCCACCGGACCAGCTCCGGCGGCAGCTCCTCCAGGAACCGCGACGGCGGGTTGTAGGCCGGCGCGCCCCAGGCCGAGCGGGTGACCGCCCGGGACAGGTAGAGGCGCTGCCGGGCCCGGGTGATGCCCACGTACGCCAGGCGCCGCTCCTCCTCCAGCTCGCGGGTGTCGCCGAGCGAGCGCAGGTGCGGGAAGACGCCGTCCTCCAGGCCGGTCAGGAAGACGACCGGGAACTCCAGGCCCTTGGCGGTGTGCAGCGTCATCAGCGTGACCACGCCCTGGTGGTCAGGATCGTCGGAGGGGATCTGGTCGGCGTCGGCGACCAGCGCCACCTGCTCCAGGAAGCCGGCCAGGGTGGCCCGCTCGTCGTCCGCGCCGAGCGCCTCGATCCGCTCGGTGTACTCCCGGGCGACGCTCACCAGCTCCTGGAGGTTGTCCACCCGACCGGCGTCCTGCGGGTCGAGGCTCTCCTCCAGCTCGGCCAGGTAGCCCGAGCGGGTCAGCACCGCCTCCAGCACCTCCTCCGGGGTGCCGGTGGCGGCCAGCTCGCGCGCCTCGTCGAGCAGCGCGACGAAATCGGCGATGCCGTTCGCCGCCCGGGTGGAGATCCCCGGCGCCGCCTTGGCGCGACGCAACGCGGCGCCGAAGGAGATGCGGTCCCGCGAGGCCAGTGCCTCGACGCAGGCCTCGGCCCGCTCGCCGATGCCCCGGCGCGGGGTGTTGAGGACCCGGCGCAGGCTGACCGTGTCGTCGTCGTTGACCACCGACCGCAGGTAGGCCAGCGCGTCACGGACCTCCTTGCGCTCGTAGAAGCGCACCCCGCCGACCACCTTGTAGGGCAGGCCGACCCGGATGAAGACCTCTTCGAACACCCGCGACATCGCGTTGGTGCGGTAGAAGACGGCCACGTCGCCCGGCCGGGTCTCGCCGGCGTCGACCAGCCGGTCGATCTCCCGGGCCACCCAGTCCGCCTCGGCGTGCTCGGTGTCGGCGACGTAGCCGACGATCTGCTCGCCGGCGCCCGCGTCGCTCCACAGGCGCTTGGGCTTGCGCGAGGTGTTGCGGTCGATCACCGCGTTGGCCGCGTTGAGGATGGTCTGGGTCGAGCGGTAGTTCTGTTCCAGCAGGATCGTTCGGGCGTCGGTGAAGTCCCGCTCGAACTCCAGGATGTTGCGGATGGTCGCGCCGCGGAACGCGTAGATCGACTGGTCGGCGTCGCCGACCACGCACAGCTCGGCCGGCGGGACGCCCTCGGTGCCGGAGACCAACTCCTTGATCAGCACGTACTGGGCGTGGTTGGTGTCCTGGTACTCGTCCACCAGCACGTGCCGGAACCGGCGCCGGTAGCTCTCCGCCACGTGCGGGTGCGACTGGAGCAGGTGCACCGTCGTCATGATCAGGTCGTCGAAGTCCAGCGCGTGCGCCTCCCGCAGCCGCCGCTGGTAGAGCGTGTAGGCCTCGGCCAGGGCCCGCTCGTTCGGACCCTTGGCCCGGCCGGCGAACTCCTCGGGGTCGACCAGCTCGTTCTTCAGGTTGGAGACCTGCGCGGCCAGGCCCCGGGCGGGATAGCGCTTCGGGTCCAGGTCCAGCTCGCGGGCGACCATCTGCATCAGTCGCCGGGAGTCGTCGGCGTCGTAGATCGAGAAGGTCGACTTCAGGCCGGCGTGCTCGTGCTCGGCGCGCAGGATCCGTACGCAGGCCGAGTGGAACGTCGAGACCCACATGAGGCGGGCGCGCGGGCCGACAAGCGCGGCCACCCGCTCCTTCATCTCACCCGCGGCCTTGTTGGTGAACGTGATCGCGATGATCTCACCGGGGTGCACGTCCCGGGCGCCGAGCAGATAGGCGATCCGGTTGGTCAGCACCCGGGTCTTGCCGGAGCCGGCGCCGGCCACGATCAGCAGCGGGGAGCCGGCATGGGTCACCGCGTCGCGCTGAGGGCCGTTGAGGCCGTCGAGGAGGGCCTGCGGGTCGGACCGGGCGGCCCCGGAGCGGCGCGGCGGGGTCGGCCGGGACTCCGGCGCGGGCGGGGACGCGGGAATGTCGAAGAGAGGATGCATCGCAGCCCGAGTCTATGCCGTCGGCCGGACACTTCCCCGCCCGCGCGGCCGGTGCGCGGGCGGCGTCACGTCCCACCTGTTGGCCGGTTTCCTTGCGCGTGCGCCCCACCGGTCGGCATACTCGACGACGTGTTCAGTCAGCGCTTCTTTTACTACGGCACCGGGAGTCCGGCAGCCGTGGGTCGCGCCTGATCATTCAGACCTACGAAACGCCCCGGGCTCCCCGAGCCCGGGGCTTTTCCGTCCCGGGATCCGGGTACCGGGTCCGAGCCCCGAGAGGGACGACGATGATGACTGACGTGGTGGAGTCCAGCGGCAGCCTGGCGCGGCACGACCGGCCGGCCGGCGGTGACCCGACCGGCGCCGCGGCGGCCCGGACCGGCACCGACGACTCGGCGGCGGCCGAACGGATCGGGGAGATCCGGCGGCGGATCGACGAGATCGACCGGACGCTCATCGCGCTCTGGCAGGAACGCGCCGCGCTCTCCCAGGAGGTCGGCGCGACCCGGATGGCCTCCGGCGGGACCCGACTGGTGCTCTCCCGCGAGCGCGAGATCCTGGAGCGGTTCCGCGCCGAGCTCGGCGCCGACGGCACCCAGCTCGCGCTGCTGCTGCTGCGCGCCGGCCGCGGCCCGCTGTGACAGGCACCGGATACGACGGACCGCCTGCCCGCGTCGGCTGACGCGGACAGGCGGTCCGGGTGGATCAGGCCGCCGGGTGGGTGGCGACGATCTCCCGCTTCTCCGCGAAGTGGCAGGCGCTCGGGTGGTCCGAGCCCGGCCGGATCTGGAGCAGCGGCACCTCCTGGGCGCAGAGGTCCTGCGCCTTCCAGCACCGGGTGCGGAACCGGCAGCCCGAGGGCGGGCTGATCGGCGAGGGGACGTCACCCTGGAGCCGGATGATCGCCTTGCTCTCCCGCAGGGTCGGGTCCGGCACCGGCACCGCCGACAGCAGCGCCTGGGTGTACGGGTGGGTCGGCCGCTCGTAGATCTCGTCCTCGGTGCCCACCTCCACCATCTTGCCCAGGTACATGACGGCGACCCGGTCCGACAGGTGGCGCACGACCGACAGGTCGTGGGCGATGAAGACGTACGACAGGCCGAACTCGGACTGGAGCTGCTCCAGCAGGTTCATCACCTGCGCCTGGATGGAGACGTCCAGGGCCGACACCGGCTCGTCGCAGACGATCACCTCGGGCCGCAGCGCCAGCGCCCGGGCGATGCCGATGCGCTGCCGCTGGCCGCCGGAGAACTGGTGCGGGTACCGGTTGATGTGCTCCGGGTTGAGGCCGACCAGGTCGAGCAGCTCCTTGACCTTGCCGCGCCGGCTGCCCTTCGGAGCCACCTCGGGGTGGATCTCGAACGGCTCGCCGATCAGGTCGCCCACCGTCATGCGGGGATTCAGCGAGGTGTACGGGTCCTGCATCACCAGCTGGATCTGCCGGCGCAGCCGCCGCAGCGCGCCACCGGAGAGCTTGGAGATGTCCTGGCCCTTGTAGAGCACCTGACCGGCGGTCGGCTTCTCCAGGTTCATCAGCACCCGGGCGAGCGTCGACTTGCCGCAGCCGGACTCGCCGACCACGCCGAGCGTCTCGCCGGCCTTGAGGTCGAAGGAGACGCCGTCGACCGCCTTGACGTGCCCGATGGTCTTCTTGAACACGATGCCCCGGGTCACGGGGTAGTGCTTGACCAGGTCACGGACCTCGATGATGTTCTCAGTCACGGTTCACGAGCTCCTCGGCGAAGTGGCAGGCGCTGGCCCGGCCGCTGCCCAGCTGCAGCAGCGGCGGCACCTTCTCCCGGCACACCGGCTGCGCCATCGGGCAGCGCGGGTTGAAGGCGCAACCCGACGGGATGTTCATCAGGTTCGGCGGGAGCCCCTTGATGGTCCGGAGCTCCTGCCCCTTCTCGTCCATCCGCGGGATCGAGTTGAGCAGGCCGAGCGTGTACGGGTGGGCGGGCTTGCCGTACAGGTCGTAGACGTCGGCTTCCTCGACGATCCGGCCGGCGTACATGACCGCGATCCGGTCCGCGACGTCGGCGACCACGCCGAGGTCGTGGGTGATCAGGATCATGCCCATCTGCCGTTCCCGCTGGAGCTCGCCGAGCAGGTCCATGATCTGGGCCTGCACGGTCACGTCCAGCGCGGTGGTCGGCTCGTCCGCGATCAGCACCTCCGGGTCGAGCGCCAGCGACATGGCGATCATCGCCCGCTGCCGCATGCCGCCGGAGAACTGGTGCGGGTAGTTGCTGAACCGACCCTTGGCGTTCGGGATCTTCACCTGGTCGAGCATCTCGATCGCGCGCTTCTTGGCGTCCGCGCGGCTGAGGCCGCGTCGGATGCGGAACTGCTCCGCGATCTGGAAGCCGACCGTGAAAACCGGGTTGAGGGCCGAGAGCGAGTCCTGGAAGATCATGGCGATGCCCTCGCCACGGATACGTCGCCGCTGCTCGGCGGACATCTTGAGCATGTCCTTGCCGTGGAAGCGCACCTGGCCGCCGGTGACGAAGCCGGGCGGCGTGTCCAGGATGCCCATGATGGTCTGCGCGGTGACGCTCTTGCCGGAGCCGGACTCGCCGAGCACGGCGAGGGTCTCCCCCGCGTCGACGTGGTACGTCACCCCGTTGATGACCTTGGCGACGCCGTCCCTGGTGCGGAACTCCACCCGCAGGTCGTCGACCTCGAGCAGGCGGCCCGAGGGGCGGCCGGATCCGTCGGCGCCCGGAGCGGACTGCTCGGACACGAGAATGTCGGACAACTCAGTTCCCCTATCGGAGCTTCGGGTCGAGGGCCTCGCGGACCGCCTCGCCGAGCATCACGAAGCTCAGCACGGCCGCGACGAGGAACGCGGCAGGGAAGAACAGCAGGAACGGCGCGACGCGGATGTAGTTCTGCGCCTCGCTGATCATGATGCCCCACGACACGACCGGACTCTTCAGGCCGACGCCCAGGAAGGACAGCGTCGCCTCGGCGCCGATGAACGACCCGACCATGATGGTCCCGTAGACCAGCAGCGGGGCGAGACAGTTCGGCAGCAGGTGCTTCAGCACGATCCGGCCGGTGCCGGCACCGAGCGCGCGCGCCGCCACGATGTAGTCGGCCTCGCGCGTGGCCAGGACCGAGGACCGCATCAGCCGCATGACCACCGGCCAGCTCAGCACCGTCAGCGACATGATCACCAGGAACATGATCTGGGCCTTGCTGTTGCTGCTGCCCGAGCCGTTGAACGTGGTCAGGATGACGATCGCGCCCAGCACGAACGGCAGACCGAAGAAGACGTCCGCGATCCGGGAGAGCAGCGAGTCCACCCAGCCACCGCGGTAGCCGGCGATCATGCCCATGGCGCCGCCGATGAGCATCGTGCCCAGCACCGACAGCAGCGCCACGACGATGGAGGCCCGGGCGCCGTAGATGGTGCGGGCGTACACGTCACGGCCCTGCACGTCGTAGCCGAACCAGGCGTCCGCCGACGGCTTGCCGAGGCTGCGGGACAGGTCGCCGTTGACGGCGTCGCCCGAGGAGAACAGCGACGGGAACGCCGCCATCACGATGAACAGCAGGATGAACGCCGCCGAGATCCAGAAGAGCGGCTTGCGACGCAGGTCGCGCCAGGCGTCGCCGAGCAGGCCGCGCGGCTTCTCCTTGCGGGCGCCCTCGGGCAGCCCGGCGCCGGGCGACGCGGCGAGCTCGCGCGGCTCCTCCGGACGGGGAGTGCTGACGATCGATGCGGTGGAGGGGTCACTCATAACGGATCCTCGGGTCCAGGGCTGCGTAAAGCAGGTCCACCAGCAGGTTCATCAGCAGGTAGACAAGCACCAGCACGATCACGATGGAGACAACGGTAGCGCTCTCCTTGGTGACGATCGAACGGAAGACCTGTCGGCCGATTCCGTTGATCTGGAAGATGCCCTCGGTGACGATCGCGCCACCCATCAGGGCGCCCAGGTCCGTGCCGAGCAACGTGACCACCGGGATCAGCGAGTTGCGCAGCAGGTGCACCCCGACCACCCGGCGCATCGGCAGGCCCTTGGCGATCGCGGTGCGCACGTAGTCGGAGCGCCGGTTCTCGGCGATGCTGGTTCGCGCCACCCGGGCGATGTAGGCCATCGAGGCACTTCCCAGTACGAAGCCCGGAATGATCAGTTCCGAGAAGCGCATCTCGCTGGAGACCGTCGGCTTGACGATGCCCCACTGCACGCCGAACAGCCACTGCAGCACGAAGCCGACCACGAAGACCGGCAGCGCGATCAGGAACAGCGTGGAGACGAGCACCAGGTTGTCCAGGAAGCCGTTGCGCCGCAGGCCGGTCAGCACGCCGGCGGTGAGGCCGATGACCGCCTCGATCGCCAGCGCCACGACGGCCAGCTTCATGGTGTTCGGGTAGGACGTCAGGATGATGTCGTTGATCGACCGACCGCTGAACGTCTCGCCGAAGTCGCCCTGCAGCAGGTTCTGCATGTACGTGAAGTACTGGACGAAGATGTTCTGATCCAGGTTGTACTTGTCGGTCATGAAGTCGATGTACTGCTGCGGGCAGCGCCGCTCACCGCACTTGCCGGCGAACGGGTCGCCAGGCACCGACCAGACGAGCCAGTAGATCAGGAACGTCGTGCCGATGAAGACCGGCACGAGTTGGAGTAGCCGTCTCACCAGATAACGGCCCATGGGGTGGCCTCCAGGAACAGGGGGCGTCGGACGACGGTACGCCGACACGGATGGCGGTCAGGTGCGAGGTTGGGCGTGGTGACACCCAGTCGCGGAACGGCCCCCGGGCCGGGCTCACCGGGTTCGGCGAGCCCGACCCAGGGGTCAGACCGATCGGATCAGAGCTCGACCGAGCTCAGGTCCAGCTCACCAACGTTCGTGAGCTCGAGCTTCTTGATCTTCTCCGAGTGACCAGCCTGCTGGCCGTAGAAGTAGATCGGGATGGTCGGGACGTCCTCGTCGACCAGCTTCAGAACCTCTTCGAACTTCTTGTGCGACGCCTCGAGGTCGGCAGCGGCGCTGGCCTCCTTGGCGCCCGCGTCCACGGCCGGGTTGACGTACTTGCCGTCGTTCGAGGAACCGGTCGAGGTGAACAGCGGGTTGACCCAGTTCTCGATGTCCGGGTAGTCCTGCTGCCAGGCCGCGCGGTACGGGCCCTTCATCTTGTAGGCGTTGATGTTCTGACGGAACACCGCGAAGGTGGGGACACCCTCGGCCCGCGCGTTGATGTTGAGGTTGGTCTTCACCTGCTGCGCGACGGCCTCCATCCAGTCCTTGTGGCTGGAGTCGGCGTTGTAGTAGAAGACCATCTCACCGGTGAAGCCGCCGGCCTTGGCGAGCAGCTCCTTGGCCTGGGCCGGGTCGAACTTGCAGGAGGTGCAGTTGCCCGCCGGGGCGCCCGGGGTCAGCGGGTTGGCCCAGCTGTCGGCCGGCTTGCGGGTGCCGAAGAAGATCTTGTCGCTGATCGCCTGCCGGTCGATCGACAGCGAGACCGCCTTGCGGAGGTCCTTGTTCGCGAACCGCTTGTCGTAGATCGGGAAGGCGATGAACGCGGTCGACGGGGTGACGGTGTTCAGCGCCCGGTCACCGAGGTCGGCCTTGTACTTCTCGCCGGCCAGGGCGGAGGTCGGAACCGTCTCCATGAAGTCCAGGTTGCCGGAGATCAGGTCGCTGTAGGCGGCGTTCTCGTCCTGGTACAGCTTGACCGTGACGTCCTTGATCTTCAGCTTGTCCCGCAGGGTGTAGTCGTCGAAGCGGGTCAGCTTGATCTCGACGTTGTCCTGCCACGACACGAACTTGACCGGGCCGTTGCCGATCGGCTTCTTGCCGAAGTCCTCGGCCTTCTGGGTGAAGAAGGCGTCCGGCAGCGGCATGAAGGCGCTGTAGCCGAGCTTGGTCGGGAACACGGCGGTCGGGGCGGCGAGGGTGACCTCGAAGCTCCAGTCGTCGAGGACCTTCAGGCCGGACATCTTGTCGACCTTGGGCTGCGGGGCCTTCTGCGGGCCGTCGCCGTCCGGGTCGGAGGTGGCCACGTCCTCGTAGCCCTGGATGTCGGAGAAGAAGGAGCCGTTGGCGGCGCCGTTCGGCGAGTAGGCGGCCCAGTTCCAGGCGTCGACGAAGTTCTTCGCCTTCACCGGGGTGCCGTCGTGGAACTTGGTGTTCTGCTTGATCTTGATGGTGAACACCTTCGAGTCCTTGGTCTCGATGGTGTCCGCCAGCGCGTTCTGGGGCGCGCCGCCGTTGTTCGGGTACTCGACGAGACCCGTCCACAGGTTGTCGATGATCTTGCCGCCACCGGTCTCGGTGGTGTTGGCCGGAACCAGAGGGTTCTCCGGCTGAACGCCGTGGATGGTGATGGCGCCGTCCTTGCTGGCGCCGGCGTCACCACCGTCGCTGTTCCCGCTGGAGCAGCCGGTCGCGACGAGCGCGAACGCCGCGCCAACCGCGAGGGCGCCGCTCGCCCGCTTCGAGACTCTCATTCCGAGGGGCCTCCTCTTTCTAACCTGGTTCCGTCGTGGGTTTCACGCACGTTTGGGGGGTGACACCACCGATGACCCGAACCACAGGTCGCCGGTTTACCGCAGAGGAAATCGGGACACCCCAGGGGTACCGATCGCCGGGCGCCACACCCTTCGACGAGGACACCGCGCAGGATCGACGACCACGCAGCGGCGCGGGAAGCGGCGTCACGTGGTCGGCGGGCCCGACGAGGTGCCTCACACCGGGGGGTGAGGTGCTGCCACTGTGACACTCACCGGCCCTTTCCGTGAAGGTGCCGTTATCAAGCCGTTAGTTGCCCGCCACGTTGCCGATACTTGAGAAAAGATCACAAACGTCACCTATCGCACGGCTCTGAACAGGAAAGACGTGCCCAGAGCTGCCGGGAGCATCCCTTACGTCCGGGGCTGTGAGATGCGCCCCGCGCTCGCCGACACGCGACGGACGCTCACGGTTCTACCCGTCCGGACGATGCCGGTCTCGGCCGGCCGTAGGCCATGGTCGACCGGCCGGAGGAGGGTGCCGAGGTGACCCGGCCCGCCGGGATCAGACCAGCCGGCGGTCGGCGGCCCAGCGGGACAACTCGTACCGGTTCGACATCTGGAGCTTGCGCAGCACGTTGGAGACGTGGGTCTCGACCGTCTTGATCGAGATGAACAGCTCCTTGGCGATCTCCTTGTACGCGTAGCCCCGGGCGAGCAGCCGCAGCACCTCGCGCTCCCGGTTGGTGAGCTGGTCCAGCTCGGGATCGGCGACCGGCGCGTCCGGCCGGGACGCGAACGCGTCCAGCACGAACCCGGCCAGCCGCGGGCTGAACACGGCGTCGCCGTCGGCCACCCGACGGATCGCGTCGGTCAGCTCCTCGGGCGAGATGGTCTTGGTGACATAGCCCCGCGCGCCCGCCCGGATCAACCCGATCACGTCCTCGGCGGCGTCGGACACGCTCAACGCCAGGAACTTCACCTGCGGATGGGCCCGCCGCATCGCCTCCAGCACGGCCCGCCCGCCACCGTCCGGCATGTGCACGTCCAGCAGCACCACGTCCGGCTGGGTCGCCGCGATCCGGGCCACCGCCTCGGCCACCGAACTCGCCTCGCCCACCACGTCGACCCGCGCACCCAGCTCGGCGCGGACGCCGGCGCGGAACATGGCGTGGTCGTCGACGAGGAACACCCGCAGCGGCCCCCGCGGCGCCGCGCCCTCGACCGGTTCCTGCTCGGACATGGTCACCTGTCCCTTTCCGTGGTGGCGCCGGAGCCGCTGATCGGCAGGATCAGCCGGACCTCGGTCCCCTCTCCGGGCTCGGACCGGATCTCCGCCCGGCCGCCGTGCCGCTTCATCCGTCCGACGATCGAGCCTCGGACGCCGTGCCGGTGATTCTCCACCGTATCCGGGTCGAAGCCCTTGCCCCGGTCCCGGACGAAGACGCTGACCTGCTCCGGCTCGACCTCGGCGTAGAGCGACACGGTCTGCACGCCGGCGTGCCGGGCCGCGTTGACCAGGGCCTCCCGGGCGGCGGCCACGATCGCGCCGACGCGCTCGTCGGTCTCGCGGTCGCCGACCACCACCGCCTCCACGGTGATGGCGAACGTGTCCTCGACCTCGGCGGCGGCCTGTTCCAGGGCGGCCGCGAACCGCTCGGTCGGCGAGGCGGTCGGCTTGTAGAGCCAGTTGCGCAACGACCGTTCCTGGCCCCGGGCGAGCCGCTGCACCGTCTTGACGTCGGCGGCGTTGCGCTGGATCAGGGCGAGCGTGTGCAGCACCTGGTCGTGCACCATGGCGGCCAGTTCCGCGCGCTCCTGCTCGCGGATCCGCCCCTCCCGCTCCGACCGGAGCTGGTTCCAGGTGCGCCAGAGCACCGGACCGGTCACCACGCCGACCCCGGCCAGCCCGACCAGGGCGAAGATGACGCCGTTGAGCACCGCGTCGAAGTTCTGCGCCGGCGAGTAGACCGCGGCCACGCCGATGATGCCGACCGCGACGAGCACGCCGCCGCCGATGAAGCGGAGCACGAACGCCCGCCGGTCGCTCTCCTCCACCACCGCGCCCAGCCAGGGCACGGCCGAGTCGCCCCACTGCCGGCGGCGTTCCGGCCCGGACTGGTGCCAGATGACGCCGGCGCCCACCGCGATGATCGCCACCAGCCAGCCGGCGGTGCCGGCGGCGCCCACCGAGTTGAACGCGAACACCTGCAACAGCAGCACCCCCAGCCCGATCGCCACGAACGGCAGCAGCTGGGTGAGGTCGCGGCGGGGCGGAGCGGCGGTGTCGCCGGGGCGGGGCGGGACCACCGCCCAGAAGGCGGCGTAGAGCAGCAGCCCGAGACCGCTGAGCCCGAGCAGGACCATGAACGCCATCCGTACCCGCAGCACCGGGATGCCCAGGTGCTCGGCGATGCCGGCGGCCACCCCGGCGGCCAACCGGTGCTCGGTGGCCCGGTAGAGGCGCGGGGGGTGGGGCGTGACGGTGCTGCTGATCTCAGGCTCCCGGGTCGGTGCGAGGTGCCGGCGGTGGCCGACGACCCGATCGTCACACGGCGGGAACGCCCCGGACCACGGGGACGCCCCGGACATTCACCATCGGCGGATCTCAGGGTGGGGTCAGGGTCGGGTCCTGAGGTCGCCCGGGCCGCCGGGGCAGCAGTATCGGAGTCATGACCGAGGACGCTGCCCGTCCGCCCCGCCCCTGGGCGGCAGCACAGGACGATCCGCCGCCGCCCCCGCCGGGGTCGGCATCCGCCGCCGACGACGCGAGCCCGCCGCCGTTCGCCGATCCACCACCCGGTGGGTACGGCCCACCGCCCGGCGCGGCCGGCTTCACCACCCGGTACGGGTTGGTCCGCCCCCGGGAGGGGCGTTACCTGGCCGGCGTCTGCGCGGCCATCGGCCGGGCCACGAACACCGACCCGGTGCTGTGGCGCGTCCTGTTGGCCGTGCTCGGCTTCTTCGGCGGCATCGGCATCCTCGTCTACGTCGCCGCGTGGCTGATCATCCCCGGCGAGGGGGACACCGCCTCGCCGGTGGAGTCGATGCTCGGCCGCGGGCGCTCCAGCATGTCCCCGATCACCGTGATCGTGCTCGGACTCGTGGTCGCGGTCGGCTTCGCCTACGTCGTCACCGACGGCTTCCGCGCCATCCTGCTCGGTGCGGTGATCCTGGTCGGTGGCGCGCTGCTGCTCAACCGCGAGCCCCGCGACCCGGCGGGACGGACAGGTGCACCCGCGCCCGGGCCGGCGCCGGGTCCGGTGCCACCGGTGGCCTGGCCGG
>NZ_CADEAU010000061.1 GCF_902825405.1 Micromonospora maritima
GGCGCCGGCGGGCGCCTTCGACAGCGGCGGCGGCGGTGCACTCGCCGGCGGTGGCCCGCTGGGTGGGGGTCCGCTGGATGGTGCGGGTTCGTCTGCTCGGGGTGGCCTGCTCGGCGGGGGTTCGGACGGCGGCGGCGCGCCGGCCGGGGGAGGCCCGCTCGTGTTCGGTGGTGCCGGTGCCGGAGGTGATGCCGTGCTCGGTCGGGGTGACCTGCCGGGGCTGGACGTGGCCCGGTTGCTCTGCGGCTCACAGGGCGGGCTCGGCGTGCTGGTGTCGGCCACCATGCGGGTGCAGGCGCTGCCGGCCGGCCGGCTCTGGGTGTCCCGTCCGGTGTGGACCCCGCTGGAGGTGCACGACCTGGTCCGCGCGGTGCTCGCCGCCGGCGTCGAGCCGGCCGCCGTGGAGCTGGACCTGCCGGTGCCGGTACCCCTGCCCCGCCGCCGGATCCCGGCGAGCCACCCCTCGGTGGCCGGTCGACCCGACCACCCGGCGGTGACCGGTCGGCCCGCCGCGGGCAGCCTGGTGGTGCTGCTGGAGGGCGGCCCGGCCGACGTGACCGAACGGGCCGAGCGACTCACCGCCGTGCTCGGGGCCGAGGCCGTGGTCAACCATCACGCGCCCGAGTGGTGGGGGCGCTACCCGTTTGCGCCCGGCGACACCGCGCTGCGTATCGAGGTGCCGATCAACGACCTGCACGCCGCCGTCTACGCGTTGCGCGACGCGGCCGGCTCGCCGGTGCCGGTACGCGGCTCCGCCGGCATCGGCACGGTGCACGCCGCCCTGCCCGGCGCGCTGCCGTCCGCACGGGTCGCCTCCATCCTCACCGCGGTCCGCAGCGTGCTGATCGCCCGGCAGGGCCGCTGCGTGGTGGTGGCGGCGCCCGCCCCGGTGCGCCACGCCGTCGACCTCTGGGGCGAGCTGCCGGCGTTGCCGCGGCTGCGCAGCGCCAAGGCGTATCTGGATCCGCACCACCGCCTCGCCCCCGGCCGACTCCCGGGCGGCCTCTGACCTTTGCGACGTCCCCGCCGGCCGACTGTGGCTCGCGCCCACCCCTTCTCCGCCCTGGTGGTCCGGCGGGTGCCGCCGGAGTGGCCGATCGTGCCGGCGCCAGCGCCGACGTGGTGGCGGTGGCGCCCCGGGCTCGCCACCTCGGCGACGCTGCCCCGCGGTGCCTGCCGGCTCGGCGGTGGGCGCAATCCGGTGGGCGGTCCGGCCAGTTGCCCGGCTGACGGGGTGGGTCCGTGCGGCCCTCGCCGGTAGGGCCAGCCCTCGGCGCGAAGGCTGTCTCCCACTGCTCCACTCCCAGCGCACGGCCCCGCTGCGCTTCCCCGGCGGTCTCCCGCTCTCCGCGCCCCGGCCCGTTGACCAAGGAGTTCGCGTCAGCTCTTCCCGCCCCCGCGACACAAACTCCTTGATCAACGACGTGAGCGGGGCGGGTAGGAGGGTTTGGGCGTCCGTTAGTGCGTTGATCATGAAGGTGGCCGTGACGAAAGGGGCGAATCGCGCGGCCAACTTCATGATCGACGGGGGTGGGGGGTGGGGGGTGGGGGGTGGGGGGTGGGTCAGGGGGTGTCGTTGCGGAGGACCAGGACGGCTATGTCGTCGCGGGGCGGCTCCACCGAGAACGCGATCGTGGCGGCGCGCAGCCGTGCCGCGACCACGTCGGCCGAGTAACCGGCCAGCGGCGCCGCCGACTCGCGCAGTCGCTCCGTGCCGAACAGCTCGCGGCCCCGGCGCCGCTCGGTGACCCCGTCGGTGTAGAAGATCAACGAGTCGCCGGGTTTGAGCGCCAGCTCGGCGGTGGGGGTGGTGATGGTGTCGAGCAGGCCGAGCGCGGTGCCGCCGGTGCCGACGAACGTCGCGCCACCGCCGCCGTGCAGCAGCACCGGCCGGTCGTGGCCGGCCAGGTGCAGGGCCACGTCGAGCTGGTCGCCGTCGCCGGGGCCGACCGCCGCCAGGGCCAGCGTGCAGTAGCGCCCGCCGCCGCGCTCGACGAGCGTCTCGTTGAGCCGACCGAGCACCTCCGGCAGCGGCTTGCCGTCACCCACCAGGACCCGGATCACGTCCCGGACCAGACCGGTCACGGCCGCCGCCTGCACCCCCTTGCCGGAGACGTCACCGACGACCACCAGCCAGCGGCCGTCCGGCAGCGGCACCACGTCGTAGAAGTCGCCGCCGACCTCGGCGTCGTCGCCGGTCGGGACGTACTCGGCGGCGAAGCCGATGCCCTCGACCACCGGAAGCACCGGCGGCAGCAGCGACTGCTGGAGCGTCTGCGCGACGCGGCGGCGTTCGGCGTGGATGCGCGCGTTCTCGATGGCCAGCGCGGCCCGGCGGGCCACGTCCTCCAGCACCGAGACCTCGTCCGGGTCGTGCCGGTGCCGTTGGTGCCGGCCCACCGCCAGGGTGCCGAGCCGCTGCCCGCGGGCGATCAGCGGTACGGCGATGCCCTCCACCGGGCCGCCCAGCGGCACCTGCGCGGCGCTGCGGGACGCCTCGCGCAGCCGGGACTGGACCGAGTCCGGGCCGGTCTCCTGGAGCACCCGGTGCAGGTGGGGCAGGAGCGCCTCGTCGGCGTGGCTGGACGCGGCGAGGCGCAGCCGCCCCCACTCGTCGGTGGTGTGCACCGCGCACCACTGGCCGAGCCGGGGCACCACGAGCTGCGGGACCAGCGCCATGGTCAGCTCGACGTCCAGGGACTGGGCGAGCAGCTCGCTGGCCTCGGCGAGGAACGTGAGCCAGGCGGAACGGCGTACGTCGGCCCGGCGCAGCCGGTCGTTCTCCAGGTGCAGCGAGAGCCGCTCGGCGGCCAGCACGGCCAGCGGTCGGGCGTACGTCGAGGGTGCCGCGTCCAGCTCCAGCTCACCGGCGTACGGGCGGTGCACCGCGAGCGGGACGCGGAGCAGTTCGTTGCCCTCCCGGGGGTGCCGGCCGTAGCGGGCGAAGACCTGGGTGCCCAGCCCGTCGCCCCGGTCCAGCCGGACGGTGCCGCCGGCGGCGCCCACCATCTCGGCGACGCGGGTGAGCAGCCCGGCGGCGAATTCCGGCAGCGGCTCCTCGGCGTACGGGTCGGGGGTGGTCTGCATCAGCTCGCTCATGGCCGCGGCGCTCGGCGTACCGTCGTCGGACCGTTCCGGCGCGGCGGCCGCCACCGAGGTCTGCACCGCGGTCGGCCGGTTGGCTCCGCGCAGGGCGGGCCGGTCGAGCCGGAACCAGACGCCCTTGCCGGTGGGCAGGTAGGTCGTGCCCCACCGGCTGGCGAAGTGGTCGACCAGCAGCAGGCCACGGCCGCGCGCGGCGACCTCGGTGATGTCGGAGGTGTTGTTGCGTGCGCCGACGGTCAGCTCGTCGACCGGGCCGGAGGCGAAGTCGGTGACGGTCACGGTGAGTCCGGCCCGGTCGGCTTCGACCTCGATGTCCAGTTCGGTACGCGCGTGCTCGACCGCGTTCGTGGTCAGCTCGGTGGTGAGCAGCAGCGCCTCGTTGAGCAGTTCGGGCAGGCCGGCCTCGAGGAGCATGGCGCGCACCAGCGCCCGGGCGGCCGCGGGGGTACGCCGGTCTGTGGGGAGGCGGACGCGTCGGACGTGCTCGTCCGTGCCGCCACTCAGGGTCGGCTCCACCTCCGCTGACACCTTCGTATCCTCTACCGCCGCCGCCTCGGGTGCCAAGCGCCCCGGCCGAACCGACCACTCGGGCGAATACGGCGCGTGACGCGCCATCGGCGGGCGGTGACCTCGACGGAACGCGCGGCACAATGATGGGATGGCCGCGTGTCGGCACGACCCGGTGGGCCCCGAGCTGAGCGAGGAATGATGACCACGGCGAAACAGTCGGTGACCGCGGATCCGTCCGCGTCCGACCACGAGGTGCTCCTCGGCGAGCTGGTCGAGGCGCTGCAACGGGTGGCCCGCGGCGACCTCCGGGTCCGTCTGCCGCGGCGGGCGGGTCTGCCCGGCGAGGTCGCCGACGCGTTCAACGACGTGGTGTCGATGCAGGAGCGGCAGCACCTGGACCTGCGCCGGATCAGCCGGATCGTCGGCCGGGACGGCCGGCTCACCGAACGCCTCGACGACGAAGGGCTGGACGGCTCCTGGGCGGAGGGGCAGCGGGCGGTCAACTCGCTCATCGACGACCTGGGCCGGCCGACCACCGAGATCGCCCGGGTGATCGTGGCGGTGGCCGACGGCGACCTCTCCCAGCACATGGCGCTGGAGATCGACGGGCGCCCGCTGCGCGGTGAGTACCTGCGTATCGGCCGGACCGTGAACACGATGGTGGACCAGTTGTCGTCGTTCGCCGACGAGGTGACCCGGGTGGCGCGGGAGGTGGGCACCGAGGGCAAGCTGGGCGGCCAGGCCGACGTACGCGGCGTCGCGGGCACCTGGAAGGACCTCACCGACTCGGTGAACACCATGGCGTCGAACCTCACCGGTCAGGTGCGGTCGATCTCCCAGGTGGCGACCGCGGTGGCGAAGGGCGACCTGTCGCAGAAGATCACGGTCGGGGCGCGCGGCGAGGTGGCCGAGCTGGCCGACACGATGAACTCGCTCACCGACACGCTGCGGCTCTTCGCCGAGCAGGTGACCCGGGTGGCCCGC
This sequence comes from Micromonospora maritima, assembly GCF_902825405.1. Lineage (GTDB taxonomy): Bacteria > Actinomycetota > Actinomycetes > Mycobacteriales > Micromonosporaceae > Micromonospora > Micromonospora maritima. Next base: position 4,600 of record NZ_CADEAU010000061.1, read on the forward strand.
GAGGTGGGCACCGAGGGCAAGCTCGGCGGCCAGGCCGAGGTGCCGGGCGTGGCGGGCACCTGGAAGGACCTGACCGACAACGTCAACTCGATGGCGTCGAACCTGACCTCCCAGGTGCGCAACATCGCCCAGGTGTCGACCGCGGTGGCCAAGGGCGACCTGAGCCAGAAGATCACGGTGGCGGCGCAGGGCGAGATCCTGGAGCTGAAGGACACCGTCAACACGATGGTGGACCAGTTGTCCTCGTTCGCCGACGAGGTGACGCGGGTGGCCCGTGAGGTGGGCATCGAGGGCAAGCTGGGCGGCCAGGCGCAGGTGCGCGGCGTCTCCGGCACCTGGCGCGACCTCACCGAGAACGTCAACCAGCTGGCCGGCAACCTGACCAGCCAGGTCCGCAACATCTCGCAGGTCTCCACCGCGGTGGCGAAGGGCGACCTGGGCCAGAAGATCACGGTGGACGCGCAGGGCGAGATCCTGGAGTTGAAGAACACCGTCAACACGATGGTCGACCAGCTGTCGTCGTTCGCCGACGAGGTGACCCGGGTGGCCCGCGAGGTGGGCACCGAGGGCAAGCTGGGTGGCCAGGCGCAGGTGAAGGGCGTCTCGGGCACGTGGCGGGACCTGACCGACAACGTGAACTCGATGGCGTCGAACCTGACCAGTCAGGTCCGCAACATCGCGTCGGTCACCACGGCGGTGGCGAAGGGTGACCTGTCGCAGAAGATCACGGTGGACGCCCGGGGCGAGATCCTGGAGCTGAAGTCCACGGTGAACACGATGGTGGACCAGTTGTCGTCGTTCGCCGACGAGGTGACCCGGGTGGCCCGCGAGGTGGGCACCGAGGGCAAGCTCGGTGGTCAGGCGCAGGTGCGCGGCGTGGCCGGCACCTGGCGCGACCTGACCGACAACGTGAACTCGATGGCGTCGAACCTGACCGCCCAGGTGCGGAACATCGCCCAGGTGTCGACCGCGGTCGCGAAGGGTGATCTGTCGCAGAAGATCACGGTGGACGCGCAGGGCGAGATCCTGGAGCTGAAGTCCACGGTGAACACGATGGTGGACCAGTTGTCGTCGTTCGCCGACGAGGTGACCCGGGTGGCCCGCGAGGTGGGTACCGAGGGCAAGCTGGGTGGCCAGGCGCAGGTGAAGGGCGTCTCGGGTACGTGGCGGGACCTGACCGACAACGTGAACTCGATGGGGTCGAACCTGACCAGTCAGGTGCGCAACATCGCGTCGGTCACCACGGCGGTGGCGCGGGGTGACCTGGGCCAGAAGATCACGGTGGACGCGCAGGGCGAGATCCTGGAGCTGAAGAACACCGTCAACACGATGGTGGACCAGCTGTCGTCGTTCGCCGACGAGGTGACCCGGGTGGCCCGCGAGGTGGGCACCGAGGGCAAGCTGGGCGGCCAGGCCCAGGTCAAGGGCGTTTCCGGTACGTGGCGGGACCTCACCGAGAACGTCAACCAGCTCGCCTCGACCCTGACCACGCAGTTGCGCGCCATCGCGCAGGTCTCCACGTCGGTGACCCGCGGCGACCTGACCCAGCGGATCAACGTGAAGGCTCAGGGCGAGGTCGCCGAGCTGAAGGACAACATCAACCAGATGATCGTCACCCTGCGGGAGACGACCAAGAAGAACGCCGAACAGGGCTGGCTCGACTCCAACCTGGCCCGGATCGGCGGCCTGTTGCAGGGCCAGCGGGACCTGGGCGAGGTCTGCCGCATGATCATGCAGGAGGTGACCCCGCTGGTGGACGCGCAGCTCGGCGCGTTCTTCCTGGCGGACAGCTCCGAGGGCAGCATGCGGCTGCGGCTCACCGCCTCCTACGGATACGTGGCCCGCGGCCACGACGTCACGTTCGGCCCCGGCGAGGGGCTGGTCGGGCAGGCCGCGTTGTCGCGCCGGACCATCCGGGTCAAGGCCCAGCCGGACGGGCGGCTGATGGTGCGCTCCGGGTTGGCCGACACGCCGCCGGCCGACCTGGTGGTGCTCCCGGTGCTGTTCGAGGGCGAGCTGCTCGGCGTGATCGAGTTCGCCGGGGTGACCACCTTCTCCGAGCTGCACCTGGCGTTCCTGGAGCGGCTGGTGCTCACCATCGGCGTCGCGGTCAACACCATCCAGGCCAACCGGCGTACGGAGGAGCTGCTGGCGCAGTCGCAGCGGCTGGCGCACGAGATGCAGGACCAGTCGGCGGAGTTGCAGCGCACCAACGCCGAGCTGGAGGACAAGGCGAAGCTGCTGTCGGAGCAGAAGGCCAACATCGAGACGCAGAACCGGGAGATCGAACTGGCCCGGCTGGGCCTGGAGGAGAAGGCGCAGCAGCTGACCCGGGCGTCGGCGTACAAGTCGGAGTTCCTGGCGAACATGAGCCACGAGCTGCGGACGCCGCTGAACTCGCTGCTCCTGCTGGCCCGGCTGCTGGCGGAGAACCCGGAGCGCAACCTCAGCGCGAAGCAGATCGAGTTCGCCCGGACCATCCACGGCGCCGGGTCGGACCTGCTGTCGCTGATCGACGACATCCTCGACCTGTCCAAGATCGAGGCGGGTCGGATGGACGTGGAGCCCACCGAGATCCAGTTCGCCGAGATCCGTGGCTACGTGGAGCAGGCGTTCGCGCCGCAGGCCGAGGAGAAGGGCCTGGACTTCCAGGTGCGGGTCAGCCAGGACCTGCCGTCGGCGCTGGTCACCGACGCGCAGCGGTTGCAGCAGATCCTGCGCAACCTGCTCTCCAACGCGGTGAAGTTCACCGACAACGGTGCGGTGACGTTGCGGATCGGCCCGGCGGCCGAGAACGCCGTCTTCGACGTGCCGGCGCTGACGAACGCCCAGCGGGTCATCGCGTTCACCGTGATCGACACCGGGATCGGTATCTCGGACGACAAGCTGTCGCTGATCTTCGAGGCGTTCCAGCAGGCCGACGGCACGACCAGCCGTCGCTACGGCGGCACCGGCCTCGGCCTGTCGATCAGCCGGGACCTGGCCCGCCTGCTCGGTGGCACGATCACCGTGTCGTCCGCGCCCGGGCAGGGCTCCACGTTCACCCTCTTCGTACCGGACGTGCTGGCGCCGGACGCGGTGGTGGCGCCGGCGCCGCCGTCGCCGAGCCGCGCGGGCCTGCCGTCGTCGCTGCTCATGCCGATGGAGCTGCCGCAGCCGCAGGAGACACCGACGACCCGCCGGTTGGACGGGGTGACCGTCCTGATCATCGACGACGACGTGCGGAACGTGTTCGCGCTGACCTCCGCGTTGGAACTGCACGGGATGACCGTGTTGTACTCGGACAACGGGGTGGACGGTGTCCGCCAGCTCGCCGAGCATCCGGAGGTGGACATCGTCCTGATGGACGCCATGATGCCGGACCAGGACGGGTACGAGACGACCGCGCAGATCCGTCGCAACCACCGCTTCGCGGACCTGCCGATCGTCTTCCTGACCGCGAAGGCGATGCCCGGCGACCGGGAGTCGGCGCTCGCGGCCGGCGGCAGCGACTACATCACCAAGCCGGTGGACCTGGACGACCTGATCGAGCTGATGGCGTCCTGGATCGGCCGGAGTCGAGGCGAGGAGAGCGCGTGACGCAGACGGCCAAGGCCCTGCTGGTGGACGACCGGCGGGAGAACCTGATGGCGCTGGAGGCGATCCTCCAGGGCCTCCCGGTGCAGTCGGTCGCGGTGGAGAGCGGGGAGGCGGCGCTCAAGCAGTTGCTGGTGGACGACTTCGCGGTGATCCTGCTCGACGCCCAGATGCCGGACATGGACGGCTTCGAGACCGCCACCCACATCAAGCGGCGGGAGCGGACCCGGCACGTGCCGATCATCTTCCTCACCGCGGCGGACAAGGACGCCCAGCTCGCGCTGCGCGGCTACGCGGTGGGTGCGGTCGACTACCTGACCAAGCCGTTCGACCCGTGGGTGCTGCGGGCCAAGGTGTCGGTCTTCGTGGAGCTGTGGGTGAAGACCCGGCAGCTCGCCGCCCAGTCGGACCTGGTGCGGGAGCGGGACGTGCAGTGGCGGCACCTCACCGACGCGGTGGACGAGGCGACCACGCTGCTGCGGACCGACGACGACCCGGCGACCCGGGAACGCGCGGCGGACCTGCTGGAGCAGGCCCGCTGGGGCAACACCCGCTGAGGGGTCAGCCCTCGGCCGGGCCGCCGTGCCCGGTGGCGGCCCGTCGGGCCCGCCACCGGTCGCCGAGGGCCTCCACCTCCTCCTGGACGAAGAGGAAGAAGTCGCGCATCTCGGCGACCCGCTCGCCGGCCGGGGTGCTCCGGCCGCGCAGCGCGTCCACGCCGCCGCCGGCGATGTCGATGAAGTTCTTGTAGAGCGTGGTCTTGGTGATGGTCGCCTCGTACCAGGGGTTGTCGGGCATCCGGTAGCGGTCGCGCCGGGAGCCCTTGACCGGCTCGCGGACCAGCATGGCGAACTGGGTGAGGTAGCGCACCGCGCCGCTCACGGCCGCCGCGCTCACGCCCAGTCGTTCGCCGATCTCGCCGGCGGTCAGCGGGTCGTCGGCGCTCATCACGGTGAACAGCACCCGGGCGGCCATCCGGGGGAAGCCGACGTCGGCGAAGGCCATCGCCATCCGCTCGACGAAGAGGTGGACCTCCTCCTCGTCGTGGTGCGACGGCTGGCTCATGGTCGTCTCCTCGGCGCTCATCCCCGCGATCGTCTCTCACGTCTCACTGTCTTCACAAGTTTATGAAATGAGCGTAGCTTCCGAAGCATGGAAACCACAATCGAGGTGTCCGGCCTGGTGAAGACGTTCGGCCGGACCCGGGCGCTCGACGGACTCGACCTGACCGTCCGCACCGGTGAGGTGCACGGCTTCCTGGGCCCGAACGGGTCCGGCAAGTCGACCACCATCCGGGTGCTGCTCGGTCTGCTGCGGGCGGACGCGGGGGCCGTCCGACTGCTCGGCGGTGACCCGTGGCGGGACGCGGTGGCCCTGCACCGCCGCCTCGCGTACGTGCCGGGCGACGTCACCCTCTGGCCCAACCTCAGCGGCGGCGAGGTGATCGACCTGCTCGGCCGGTTGCGCGGCGGCCTCGACCCGAAGCGCCGCGCCGAGCTGCTGGAGTCGTTCGAGCTGGACCCGCGCAAGAAGGGCCGCACCTACTCCAAGGGCAACCGGCAGAAGGTCGGGCTGGTGGCCGCGCTCGCCTCCGACGTCGAACTGCTCATCCTGGACGAGCCGACCTCCGGGCTCGACCCGCTGATGGAGGAGGTCTTCCAGCACTGGGTCCGCCGGGTCCGCCAGGACGGCCGCACCGTGCTGCTGTCCAGCCACATCCTGGCCGAGGTGGAGGCGCTCTGCGACCGGGTGACGATCATCCGGGCCGGCCGCGCGGTCGAGTCCGGGACGCTCGGCGACCTGCGCCACCTGCACCGCACCGCGATCGACGCCGAGGTCGCCGCGCCACTGGACGGCCTGGCCGACCTGCCCGGCGTGCACGACCTGCGGGTGGACGGGCAGCGGGTGCGCTTCGACGTGGACGCCGCCGCGCTCGACGCCGCCCTGCGCCGCCTCACCGAACTGGGCGTACGCAGCCTGGTCAGCACGCCGCCGACGCTGGAGGAGCTGTTCCTGCGCCACTACGAGGGGGTGGACAGGTGAGCGCGCTCACCGGGACCCGCCACCTGGCGCGGCTGATCCTGCGCCGGGACCGCGTCCTGCTGCCGCTCTGGGTGCTGGTCCTCGCCGCGCTGCCGATGTCGTACGCGACGAGCTTCTTCGAGCTGTTCCCGACCGCCGCCGAGCGGGCCGCGTACACCGAGGGCACGGCCCGCAACCCGTCCATCGTCGCGCTGCTCGGGCCGGTCTACGGCGACAGCGTGGGCGCACTGACCGCCCAGCGCAGCGGCTTCCTGCTGGTGATCGTCGGGCTGGCCAGCCTGCTCACGGTGATCCGGCACACCCGCACCGAGGAGGAGGCCGGCCGGCGCGAGCTGCTCGGCGGCAGCGTGCTCGGCCGCTACGCCGGGCTGACCGCCGCGCTGCTTGTCACGTACGCGGCCGACCTGCTGCTCGGCCTGCTCACCGCCGCCGGCCTGGCCGCGACCGGGCTGCCGGCCGCCGGCTCGTGTGCGTACGGCCTCGCCGCCGCGCTGACCGGGATGACCTTCGCCACGCTCGGCGGGCTGGCCGCGCAACTCACCGAGACCGCGGGCGGGGCACGGGGGATCGGCATCGCCGGCCTCGGCGCCGCGTTCGGGCTGCGCCTGGTCGGGGACACCGCCGACAACGACTGGCCGAGCTGGCTGTCGCCGCTGGGCTGGGCGGCCCGGGTACGCGCGTACGAGGGGGACCGGTGGTGGGTGCTGCTGCTGCCGCTGGCCGCCACGGTGCTGCTCGCCGCGTTCGCGTACCCGGTCTCGGTCCGTCGCGACCTGGGCGCGGGGGTGCTCCCGCCCCGGCTCGGGCCGGCTGCCGCCGGCCGTGCGCTGTCCGGGCCGTTCGGCCTGGCCTGGCGGCTGCACCGGGGGCAGATCCTCTGGTGGTCTGTCGGATTCGGCCTGCTGGGGCTGATCCTCGGTGGCGCGGCCGAGGCGGCCGGCCGGTCGGTGGAGGGCAATCCGCAGCTGGAGGAGATCATGGCCCGGCTCGGTGGGGCTTCCGGTCTGGCGGACGCCTACCTGGGCGCAACGCTGAGCCTGGTCGGGCTGGCCGCGGCCGGGTACGGCATCCAGGCGGCGCTGCGGATGCGCGCCGAGGAGTCCGCCGGGCGGGCGGAGCCGGTGCTCGCCACCGGCACGCACCGGTCGACCTGGCTGCTCTCGCATGTGGTGTTCGCGCTGCTCGGCCCGGTGGTGGTGCTGGCGACGACGGGTCTCGCCACCGGCCTGACGTACGGGTTCAGCGTGGGTGACGTGCCCCGGCAGGTGGGTCGGATGCTCGGCGCGGGACTGGCCCAGGTGCCGGCCGCGTGGGTGCTGGCCGGGCTCGCCGTGCTGCTCTACGGCCTGCTGCCCCGGCTCGCCCCGGCCGCCTGGGCGGTGCTGGCGGTCTGCGTGCTGCTCGGGCAGCTCGGTGCGGTACTCGAACTGGACCAGTGGCTGCTGGACCTGTCCCCGTTCACGCACACCCCCCAGGTCCTCCGCCCGACCTGGACCGCGACCCCACTGACCCTGCTGACCATCCTGGCCGCCGCCCTCACCGCCACCGGCCTGCTCACCTTCCGCCGCCGCGACCTCCCCGTCCTGTGACGCCAACCCCGCCGATCTTGCACTTGCCGCCCCGGCAAAAAGGGCGAAAGGCCCACGTCAGGGGCCGGAAGTGCAGGATCGGCGAGGGCTGGGGGTCAGCGGATCATCAGGGCGCTGCGGAGGCCGGTGATGTCGAGGACGCGGAGCAGGAAGTCGCCGACGTTGCTCAGCATCAGCAGGCTCTGCGCGTGGCTGGCCTTGCGGCTGAGCACCACGAGCGTCCCGAGGCCCTGGGAGTCGCAGAAGGTGACGCCGCCGAGGTCGAGCACGATGCGCGGCGGCGGATCCGCCAGCACCTCGTTGACCACCGTCGAGAGCTGGGCGGCCGTGAGCATGTCGATCTCACCGGCCAGGCGAAGCACTGCTTCGTCACCCGTCCGATGTACGGTGATGGACAGTTCGGCACGATCCACCCGGTAAGCCTATCGCGATCTCGCCGACCGGGCCTGTCGAGCGGTCCGCCGTGCCGGCCCGACCAGGCGTGAGCCCGGTAACCCCCGTTGCGGGGTGGCTGCCGGCCACCCGCCGGGCGCTGACACAATGGCCACATCGTGACCGAGACCTTTTCCGCCGGATCCGGCCGTTACCCGGCCGACGCCCCGGCCTCCGAGGCCCTGTTCGACCGCGCCAAGGCCGTCGTGCCCGGCGGGGTGAACTCCCCCGTGCGCGCGTTCCGTGCCGTCGGCGGCACGCCGCGCTTCATGGTCCGGGGGGAGGGTCCCTGGCTCGTCGACGCCGACGGTCGTCGCTACGTCGACCTGGTCTGCTCCTGGGGCCCGCTGATCCTCGGGCACGCCCACCCGGCGGTGGTGGAGGCGTTGCGCGAGGCCGCCGCGCTGGGCACCAGCTTCGGCACGCCCACCCCGGGCGAGGTCGACCTGGCCGAGGAGATCATCGCGCGCACGCCGGTGGAACAGGTGCGCCTGGTCAATTCCGGCACCGAGGCGACCATGTCGGCGATCCGGCTGGCCCGGGGCTTCACCGGCCGTGCCAAGATCATCAAGTTCGCGGGTTGCTACCACGGCCACTCGGACGCGCTGCTCGCCGCCGCCGGCTCCGGCGTGGCCACGTTCGGGCTGCCCGACTCGCCGGGCGTGACCGGCGCGGCGGCCGGCGACACGATCGTGCTCCCGTACAACGACCTGCGCGCGGTCGAGGAGGCGTTCGCCGCCGAGGGCCTGCACATCGCCGCGATCATCACCGAGGCCGCCGCCGGCAACATGGGCGTGATCGCCCCGCGTGACGGCTTCAACGCCGAGCTGGCCCGGATCGCCCACGCGAACGGCGCGCTGCTCATCGTCGACGAGGTGATGACCGGGTTCCGGGTCTCCCGCGCCGGGTGGCACGGCCTCGACGCCTCCGACGCCGACCTGTGGACGTACGGGAAGGTCATGGGTGGTGGCCTGCCCGCCGCCGCGTTCGGCGGGCGCGCGGAGATCATGGCGCGGCTGGCCCCGGCCGGCCCGGTCTACCAGGCCGGCACGCTCTCCGGGAACCCGCTCGCCTGCGCGGCCGGCCTGGCCACGCTGCGGCTGGCCGACGACGCGCTCTACCGGCGCCTCGACGAGACCGCCGCCGCGCTGGGCAAGCTGACCACCGAGGCGCTGTCCGCGGCGGGCGTGCCGCACCGCCTCTCCACCGCCGGCAACATGTTCTCGATCTTCTTCACCGACGCCGACGTGCACGACTACGACAGCGCCCGCACCCAGCAGGTGCCGGCGTTCAAGGCGTTCTTCCACGCCATGCTCGCCGCCGGCGTCTACCTGCCGCCGAGCGCGTTCGAGTCGTGGTTCGTCTCGGCGGCGATCGACGACGCCGCGTGGGAGCAGATCGCCGCCGCCCTGCCGGGGGCGGCGCGGGCGGCGGCAGCGGCCGGACACGGGGGGTAACCATGGCGGAGACGGTGGTACACGTGCTGCGGCACGGCGAGGTGCACAACCCGGACGGCATCCTCTACGGCCGGCTGCCCGGGTTCCGCCTCTCCGAGCTGGGCGTGCAGATGGCCAAGGCCGCCGCGCAGGCGCTGGCCGAGCGGACCGTGGTGCACGTGGCGGCCAGCCCGCTGGAACGCGCCCAGCAGACCGCCGAGCCGATCGCCGCGCAGTTCGGTCTCTCCGTCGGCGTCGACGAGCGGCTGATCGAGAGCGCGAACTGGTTCGAGGGCAAGAAGGTCTCGCCCGGCGACGGTTCCTTCCGCGACCCGCGCAACTGGTGGGTGCTGCGGGACCCGGTCACCCCGTCCTGGGGCGAGGCCTACCAGGTGATCGCCGAGCGGATGTTCGCCGCGCTGCACGCCGCCCGGCTGGCCGCCGAGGGGCGCGAGGCGGTGCTCGTCTCGCACCAACTGCCGATCTGGACGCTGCGCCGGCACGTCGAGCGCAAGCGGCTCTGGCACGACCCCCGCCGCCGGCAGTGCGGCCTGGCCAGCCTCACCTCGTTCCACTTCGACGGGGCGAAGATCGTCGGCATCGGCTACTCCGAGCCGGCCGCCCACCTGATCGCGATCTCGCCGACCGCCCGGACGGCCAAGGGGGCCTGATGCTCACCCGGAGGCTCGCCGCCGCCCTGCTCGCCGCCGTCACCGCCGGTACGGCGCTTGTCGGCTGCTCCTCCGGCACCGAGGAGAGCCGCTGCGCCGCCGACGGGCTCACCGTGACCTGCGCACCCGACCAGCGGTCGAAGACGCCGAAGGTGAGCGGTGAGCTGCTCACCGGCGGCAGCTACGACATCGCCCGCGACCGGGGGCAGGTCGTCGTGGTCAACTTCTGGGGCTCCTGGTGCGCGCCCTGCCGGGCCGAGGCGGACGACCTGGAGGCCACCTATCAGGCCACCAAGGGTGCCGGGGTGACCTTCCTCGGCATCAACGTGCAGGACAGCAAGGACAAGGCGATCGCGTTCGAGGAGGGCCGGGTCACCTACCCGAGCATCTTCGACCCGTCCAGCCGGCAGGCGCTCAACTTCGACCCCCCGCCGAACACCACCCCGGCGACAGTGGTGCTCGACCGGGACGGGCGGATCGCGGTGGTGATCCGTCGCGCGGTGACCCGGGACGAGCTGCGGCCGATCGTCGAGAAGGTCGCGGCCGAGAAGCCGGCCCCGAACGGCTCCCGCTGATGGGTGAGACGTTCGCCCGACTCGCCTCGTCCGGGCCGTTGCTGTTCGCGGTGGGGGCGGCGGCGCTGGCCGGCCTGGTCAGCTTCCTGTCCCCGTGCGTGCTCCCGCTGATGCCCGGTTACCTGTCCTACGTGACCGGCCTGGCCGGCGCCGACCTGGAGGGTGCAAGGAGGGGCCCCCTGTTAACGCCTCCGGTAGAGGAGGGGCCCCCTGTTAACGGCGGCGGTGGCGGCACCGCCGTGGCGGAGCGGGCGCCGGCGCGGACCACCGCAGCGGTGAAGGGGCGGGTGCTCGCCGGCACGCTGCTCTTCATCGCCGGCTTCACCGCCGTCTTCGTCTCCACCGCGATCCTCTTCTCCGGCGTCGGCCGGCTCTTCCTCCGCTACGACCGCACGCTGGAGATCGTCATCGGCGCGCTCGTGGTGGTGCTCGGGCTGGGCTACCTCGGGGTGATCCCCGGCATGCAGCGTGAGTTCCGCATCCGCGCCCTGCCCGCCGCCGGCCTGCTCGGCGCGCCGGTCCTCGGCGCGGTCTTCGCGCTGAGCTGGCTGCCGTGCACCGGGCCGACGCTCGGCGCGGTGCTCGGCCTGGCGGCCACCGAGGGCAGCGCCGGCCGCGCCGTGGTGCTCGCCGTGGCGTACTGCCTCGGGCTGGGGCTACCGTTCGTCATCTTCGGGTTGGGCTTCCAGCGTCTGCTCGGGGTGTTCCGCGCCGTCCGGCGCAACAGCCGCTGGGTCACTCGCATCGGCGGGGGCCTGCTGATCGCGATCGGCCTCGCGCTGGTCACCGGCGGCTGGCTCAACGTGGTGATCTGGTTGCAGACGCACGTGGGCGTGGGCGAGGTGAGTATCTGATGACGTCCGTGGACGACCGGCCGACCGCCCCGCCGGCCGAGGCGCCCCGGCGACGGGTCAACCCGGTGCTGGCCCTGCTGCGCAACTCGTGGCGGCAACTCACCAGCATGCGTACCGCGTTGATCCTGCTGTTCCTGCTCGCGGTCGCCGCGATTCCCGGCTCGGTGCTGCCGCAGCGCGGGGTCAATCCGGAGAAGGTCAACGAGTGGTTCGCCGACCACCCCGACCTGGCGCCCCGGCTGGACCAGATCGGCATGTTCGAGGTCTTCGGCTCGGTCTGGTTCTCCGCGATCTACCTGCTGCTGTTCACCTCGCTGATCGGCTGCATCCTGCCCCGGGCCCGCGACCACGTGCGCGCGCTGCGGATGCGCCCGCCGGCCGCCCCGAAGCGGTTCACCCGGCTGCCCCAGCACGCGGTGCTGGAGGCCCCGGCCGCCGCCGATCCGGAGGCGATCGCGGCGGTGCTGCGCCGCCGCCGGTGGCGGGTCACCGTCCGGGGCAACGAGGTCTCCGCCGAGAAGGGCTACCTCAAGGAGACCGGCAACCTGCTCTTCCACGTTTCGCTGGTCGCCGTCCTGCTCGGGGTGGCGCTCGGTTCCTGGTACGGCTGGCACGGCAACCGCATCCTCGTCGCCGGCGCGGACAACGCGTTCTGCAACACCCGCCAGCAGTACGCCGAGGCGTCGCTCGGCCCCCGGGTGGACAGCGCCGACCTGCCGCCGTTCTGCCTGACGCTGGAGAAGTTCGAGGCCGACTACCTCGACTCCGGGCAGGCGTCCCGCTTCTGGGCCACGGTGTCGGTGGACGAGCCGGGCCGGGACGCCCGCCGCGCCGGTTTCTCGGTCAACTCACCGCTGCGGCTGGGCTCGGCGAACGTCTACCTGCTCGGCAACGGCTACGCGCCGGTGCTGAAGTACACCGACCGGTACGGCCGGAGCCAGACCAGCGACGAGCCGTTCCTGCGCACCGGCGACCCGAACGCGACCGAGGAGGGGGTGGCGATCTTCCCGGACGCGAACGTCGATCCGAAGACCGGCACCCGCGCCCCGGACCAGCAGGTCGCCTTCGACGGCCTCTACCTGCCCACCGCGCCGGAGAGCGCGCCGTTCGTCGCGTCACGCTTCCCGGCCGAGCGGGACCCGGTGGTCAACCTGACCGCCTACCGGGGCAACCTCGGACTGGACGCCGGCATCCCGGGCTCGGTCTACCAGCTCGACCAGCGGCAGGTCGCCAACGGCAAGCTGAAGCAGATCGGCACCAAGCTGCTCCGGCCGGGCGAGACGTGGACCCTGGACGACGGCAGCACGTTGGAGTTCGTCGGCACCGAGCCCTACGTCACGCTCGCCGTCCGGCACGCGCCCGGGCAGACGCTGCTGCTGGTGGCCAGCGGCACGCTGCTGCTCGGTCTGATGGGCTCGCTGTTCGCCCGCCGACGCCGGGTCTGGTTCCGGGTTTCGCCCCCCGAGGGTGGATCTCCGACGAGCGGTAGTAGCTTGGTGGAGGCCGGTGGGCTGCCGCGCACCGAGCATCCAGGGTTCGCCGACGAGTTCGCGCAGCTCGTCGCCGCGGTCAGCGGCGGCGGGCCGGACGACCGGCGGGCGCGAGAAGGAGACGAGTGATGTCCGCACTCTCCGACCAGCTGGTCACGTTCGCGATCCTGGCGTACCTGGTCGCGATGATCAGCCACGCCGTCGAGTTCGCGGTGGGCAACGCCCGCAGGGTGGTCGCGGCCTCCCCGGCCCGGGAGCTGGTCGGCGCGGGTGTCGGCGGCGCCGGCGGGACGGTGGACGAGCCGGTCGCTCCGGCCGCGCCGCAGCGCCCCGACCGCT
>NZ_CADEAU010000062.1 GCF_902825405.1 Micromonospora maritima
CCTGGAGATCACGCCCGCCGTGCCGCCGGCCGAGGCCAGCGCGGTCAGTCGCCCGGACACGCCCCCACCGGCCGCCCCGGCCCGCCGGGCGGTGGCCTGGCCGGTAGTGCTGCTGGCCCTGCCGGCGTTCGTGGCGATCTGGTCCGGGTGGGTTGGCCTCGGCGGACTCACCGGGTTCGGCATCGTGCACCCGCTGCCCGGGATCTGGGACAGCTTCTCCATCAACTCGGCGATCACCCTCCCGATCGGGGTGGAGACGTACGGCGCGTACGCCCTCTACGTATGGCTCTCCGGCCGGGTACCCGCCCCGGCACTGCGGTTCGCCAAGTGGTCCGCCCTCGGCTCCCTCGCCGTCGGCGCGCTCGGCCAGGTCGCCTACCACCTCCTGGTGGCCGCCGGGGTCACCTCGGCCCCGTGGTGGATCACCACCGCCGTCGCCTGCCTGCCGGTCGCGGTGCTCGGCATGGGCGCCGCCCTCGCGCATCTCGTCCGCACGCACGACTAGTTCCGCCCGGCGGCGCGGCCCTTCGGCCTAGGAACCGTGCCGCGCCGCCGGTCCCCCTACCGATCCGTAAACCGTTGGAGGAACCCCCATCATGAACCCCCCGAACGACGACGACCGCTTCGACTGGCATGCCGCCGAACGCGATCTGAACAACCCGGACGCCGACGTGGTCGACCTGGACGCCGCCCGCGCGGCCCGCAACCCCACCTCTGACGACGACGGCGGGCCGGTGCTGGTCGATTCGCCGGCCGCGCAGCGGTCGCCGCGGTTTACCCTCGACGGCGCCCGCACCGGGCAGCGCCGCCCGATCCTGCCCGCCTGGTTGCGCTCGGGTGACGAGCTGGTCGACGTGATGCGGTGGGCGGTCGGGCACCTACTGCACACCACCGCCTACCACCTCATCCGCCTGCCGAAGTACGCCGGCAAGCTCACGCTGCGCGCCCCGGTCGGCGCGTGGCGGCTCGCCTCCGGGGCGACCCGGTGGGTGTTCGACTGGGAGGGCGAGCAGCTGCGGCAGTCGACCTCGGCGACCCGTGACGGTGAGCTGTACCTGAAGCTGTCCCGGCAGCGTGACCGCCGCGTGAGGTGGCGGGGCATCGTCGCCACCTTCTCCCTCGCTCTGTCCCTGGTCGGCGGGGCGGCGATGGCGTGGGCGCCGAGCTGGGCGCAGTGGGCGATCCCCGCGCTGCTGGTCACCCTGTGCGGGCTGGCCGGTCAGCCGGCGGACAAGCCGCTGCTCGACACCGCCGTGGTCATCCCCCGCGTCGCCCGACTCACCTCCGACGTGGTGGTACGTGCCCTAGCCGTGCTCGGCATCGCCGGCATCACCCAGGCCATCGCCAAGCAGGGCACCAAGGCGATCGCGTTCACCGCCCCGATCACCCGCGACGGCCCCGGCTGGCGGGCCGACATCGACCTGCCGCCCGGCGTTACCGCAGGCGACGTGATCGAGCGCCGCGACCGGCTCGCTGCCGGCCTCACCCGCCCTCTCGGCTGCGTCTGGCCGGAGGGGCAGCCGGAGGTGCACCCGGGCCGGTTGCTGCTGTGGGTGGGCGATCAGGACATGGCCGCCACCCCGCCGAAGCCGTGGCCGCTGCTCAAGGCGTCCGGGGCGTTCGACCTGGGGCGGCCGGTGCCGTTCGGCACCGATCCACGCGGCCGGGTCATCTCCATCGAGATGCCCTACACCAACCTGCTGATCGGCTCGATTCCCGGCTACGGCAAGACCGCCGCCACCCAGGTGCCCATGCTCGCCGCCGCCCTCGACCCCTACGCCGAGCTGTGGTGCTTCGACTTCAAGGGCACCGGCGGCCTCGACCCCCTGGAAAAGGTGTCCGCCCGCTACGCCTCCGGGCAGGACGACGACACCGCCGAGCAGGGCCTCCTAGCCCTGCGGGAGCTGCGCAAGGAGTGCCAGCGCCGCGCCGCCGTCATCAAGGGCCTGCCCAAGGCGGTGTGCCCGGACAACAAGGTCACCCCCGAGCTGGCCCGACGCAAGAAGTTGGGCCTGCACTGGCTCGTGGTCGCCCTCGATGAGGTGCAGGAGCTGTTCTCCCACGCGGAGTTCGGCAAGGAAGCCGGCGAACTGGCCGAGAAAATCATCAAGCTCGGCCGCGCCCTGGGCGTCATCCTCGTGGTCGCTACCCAGCGGCCGGACGCCAAGAGCCTCCCCACCGGCGTCTCGGCGAACGCGGGCACGCGGTTCTGCCTGCGGGTCATGGGCCAGATCGAGAACGACATGATCCTCGGCACCTCGGCCTACAAGAACGGCATCCGCGCCACGATGTTCGCCAAGAAGGACAAGGGCGTCGGCTACCTCGTCGGCGCGGCCGACGACGCACAGATCGTGCGCACCTTCTACGTCGACGGACCGACCGCCGAGAAGATCACCGATCGGGCGCGCGCCCTGCGGGAAGCGGCCGGCACGTTGACCGGCCACGCGATCGGGCAGGCCGCGCCGACCCCGGCGGACCGGCGAGACACGCTGCTCGACGACATCCTGACCGTCGTCCCCGCGACCGAGAGCAAGGTGTGGGCCGAGACGCTGACCGAGCGCCTGGCCGACCTCAACCCCGAGGCGTATGGGGACCTGACCCGCGATCAGCTCACCGCCGCGCTCAAGCCGTACGGGATCACCACGGGGCAGGTGTGGGGCACCGACCCGACCACCGGCAAGGGCGCCAACCGGCGCGGCATTGACCGAGCCGACATCGCCGACGCAGTAGCGGAGCGTAATAAGCGCCGAGGGGACAAAGCCGCCTAACCCGGACGGCATGTGGGTGCTAGGTCTAGCGGCGCCCCCCGCTAGACCTAGCACCCCCGCTAGCAACCCACTCGATACCTGGCCAGTGCCCTAACGACTAGCGGCGTTGGCCCTCTGCACCCTGAACTCGGCTCGTGGAGGCGTTTCGTGACCACCATTGCCCTGCTCGCTAGCCTCACCATCCTCGGTTACGCACTGTGCTACCTCGCCGTCTGCGCGGCCTCGCCGTGGGCACGTTGCCGCCGCTGCCACGGCCGGCGCTACCACCGCATGGCCATCGGCACCCGCCGCGACTGCCGCCGCTGCGACGGCACCGGCATCCGCGTCCGCATCGGCCGCCGGCTGCTCGACTACATCCGCGCCGAGTACCGGGGAGGCCACCAGTGACCGCCCGGCGTATCCAGCGCCGCCGCACCGCCGGATGGCGGATGCCTGCCGGTGCCGTCTACGTCGGCCGCCCCACCCGCTGGGGGAACCCCTTCGGCCGCAGCACCACCGGAGAAGGCCGAACCGAAGCGATCCGCCTGTTCCGGCGATGGGTCGTCGAGCACCAGGAGTACGCCGCCGCGGTCCGTGTCGAGCTGGCCGGCAAGACCCTGGCCTGCTGGTGCCCGCTCGACCAGCCCTGCCACGCCGATGAACTCCTGCGCATTGCCAATGAGGTGCCCCAATGACCGGCGCCGACGTGCACACCAGGTGGTGCGGGCGGGACCACCGCTGCGGTCTCGGCGAGCACCGCTCGCCAGAGATCGTGGTCGACCTGCCCGGCCGTGCCCGCGCCGTCCTGGTGCGCGTGCGCACCGCCACCGGTCGCGAGCACGCCGAGGTACGGGTGAGGGTCGCACTTGCTCCCGGCGAGGTGGCCGCCCGCCGCCAATTGGTCGGGCTGCTCGACGACCTGCGCATGGCCGTGAACCGCGCCGCGATCGCGGCCCGACCCCGGCCGAGGCGGGCCGCGTCATGACCGTTCTAAACGTGTTGTCGCTGTTCGCCGGCATCGGCGGCCTCGACCTCGGCTTGGAGCGGGCCGGGATGCGGGTCGTGGGTCAGGTCGAGATCGACGCGTTCTGCCGTTCCGTGTTGGCTCGCCACTGGCCGGAGGTGCCCTGCCATGACGACGTCCGTACCGCCGCCAGGTGGTGGCGATCCCGTCGCCGCCCCGCTGTTCACGTGGTCGCCGGCGGATTTCCGTGCCAGCCGGTCAGCGACGCGGGCCGCAAACTGGCGCAGGAAGACGAGCGGTGGCTCTGGCCCGAGATGGCCGAGGTCATCGCCGCCGTCCGCCCCACCTGGGTCGTCGGCGAGAACGTGCCCGGTCTGCGAACACGAGGCCTTGCCGATGTTCTCCGCGACCTCGATCGGCTCGGATACCGAGCCCGCGCCGGCTACATCTCAGCTTGCGAGATGGGCGCGCCACACCCACGTAAGCGCCTGTTCGTCCTGGCCCACGCCGAAGGCGAAGGACGGTGCCCGGGGCGGCCTCAGCGCAGAGGCGCTGCAGCGCCGGATGGCGATCTCCCGCACGTCGGTGGACCTCGGCGACGCACTGGGTGGCCCGCCGAACCCCGAGTGGGTCGAGTGGCTTATGGGGTTCCCTCCGGGGTGGACCGACGTCGAGCCCTCGGCAACGCAGTCGTCCCCGCCGTCGCCGAACACATCGGCCGCCTGATCACCACCCGCTACCCCCACCGCTGATGAACCGGCCCACCTGCCGGCACTGGACCGCCGCGGACGGCCGGTACTGCCTCGCGGCCGAGGGTGTGCGCCCGTACCTGCAAGGCCCGCGCTGCCCGGCGCACACCCCGGCCGCGATCGCCGGCCAACCCGAACCCGACTCGACGCCGATGCCCCGCCGGCAACCCGCCCCCGCCCGTCCGACAGTGGAAGGAAGGCACCTCGTGCCCAACCCCGATCTCTTGGCCGCCGCGCTCGCCCACGCCGCGCGCGGCTGGCACGTCTTCCCGCTGCGCCCTGACGACAAGCGACCTGCGTTCCCCGACCACACCGCCGACGACTGCGTCGGCCGCGACCCTCGCTGCCGCGCCGGACACGTCGGGTGGGAGCAGCGAGCCACCACCGACCCTGACCGCATCCGCCGCGCGTGGTCGGCGCGCCCCTACGGCATCGGCATCGCCTGCGGGCCGTCCGGTCTGGTTGTGGTCGACCTGGACGTGCCCAAGCACCCCGACGACGCCCCACCGCCGCAGTGGGAGGGGGCGTGCGACGGGTGGGACGTGTTTGCCACCCTCGCCGCCCGCCACGGCACCCAGATCGACCCGGTCGACGGGTTCGGACCGGAAGCCACGCCCCGCAGCGGCATCGACGCCACGTACACCGTGGGCACCGGCAGCGGCGGCACCCACCTCTACTACCGCCATCCGACCAGTGGCCCGGCCTTGCGTAACACCACCGGCGACCGGCGCGGCCTCGGCTGGAAGGTCGACACCCGCGGCCACGGCGGCTACGTCGTCGCCGCTGGCTCCACCGTCGCCAGCCGCCTCTACGGTCTGGCCCTGGACATCGATCCCGCACCGCTGCCGGCATGGTTGGTCGGGCTGCTCGCGCCCGCGCCGCACCCAGCCCGGCGCACAACCGCGGTGAGCCTGCCGGCCGGCCGGCACGGCCGCTATCTGGCTGCAGCAATTCGCCGCCAGGTCGCCCACCTCGCCGCCGCACCCGAGGGCCAGCGCAACCACGCTCTGTTCACCTCAGCCGTTGCGCTGGGGCAGCTCGCCGCTGGGGACGCGCTCACCGACGACGACGTGACCGCCGTCCTGGAACCTGTCGCTCTGTCGGTCGGGCTGCGGCCCGGCGAGGTGGCCCGGACGATCGCCTCGGGGCTGCGGGTCGGCGCGCGGCAGCCTCGCCGCCTGGCCGACTTGGGGAGGGCGGCATGACCGAGCGTTTGCAAATCGGCACCGGTCCCGAAACCATCCGCGTCCTCAAAGCCGCCCTGACCGAAGGACTACTCCCCGACACCTACGTCTCCGCCGGGCAGCTCGTGCACATGGAAGCCGTCTCCGGCGGCCTCACCACGGCAGCCGACGAGGACTCGCCGCTGCCGGTGTCCGCCAGCGTGGTCACGCCGGCCGGACTGGCGGGGCTGCTCGCCGAGCACGCCTACGTCTACCGGCTCAAGACCCGCAAGAGCGACACCGGCGACCCCGAGATGTTCGAAGAAGAAGTCACCCCGCCCCGCGACACCCTCGCCTCGGTGCTGGCCGGGAAGACGTGGCCGGGTGTGGCGCCGCTGCGCGGCATCATCGGCGCACCCGTCCTCCGGCGTGACGGCACCCTGTTGCAGCAGCCCGGCTACGACCCGGCCACCGGCCTCTACCTCGCATCCAAAGTCGCCCTACCCCCGGTGCCCGACGAGCCCACTGCCGAGCAGGTGGCCGAGGCGCGCACGTTCCTGCTCGGCCGGTTTCTGCGCGACTTCCCGTGGGCGTCGGCCGCCGATCGGGCGAACTACGTGGCGCTGCTGGCCACGCCGATCCTGCGGCACTTCACCCGATCTCTGACGCCTTTCGCGCTGATCGACGCCACCATGCCGTCATCCGGTAAGACGATCCTTACCGCCGGCCCCGGGATGCTCTACGGGCAGCGCGTCATGACCTGGGCCTACTCGGATGAAGAGCTGCGCAAGTCCATCACCGCCGTGTTGGCCGAGCAGGTCGGCGTGGTCATCTGGGACAACCTCGCCGAAGGCAGCGTCATCGACTCCGCCGTGCTCGCCCAACTCGTCACCAGCGGCGTCTGGTCCGACCGGCAGCTCGGCGCGTCGCGGAACATCGCCACCGTCAACGACCGGCTGTGGATGGCCACCGGCAACAACCTGCAAGTCGGCGGAGACATGGCGAGCCGCACCGTCCGCGTGCACCTCGACCCCGACATGCCCCGCCCCGAACTCCGCGACCAAACCGGATTCGGCATCCCGCACCTCGACCAATGGATCACCGACCCGACCAACCAACTCACCGTCCTGTGGCACCTCTTGGTCCTCGTCCTCGACTGGACCCGCCAAGGAGCGCCCAAGGTGTCCGGCCTTTCGATGCGGCAGTTCACCCCGTGGGCGCAAGCCCTCGGTGGATTCCTCGCCCACCACGGCATCGGCGGGTTCCTCACCAACGCCGCCGACATCCGCGAGATCGACGAAGACGAAACGCGCTGGCGCGCGTTCCTCACCACCTGGCACGACCGCCACGGCGGCCGAGCGATCACCGCCGCCGACCTCCGCCGCGACGCCGAACCGGTGCAGCTCGGCAGCGACGCACACGACCCGTGGGACGGGCAGTTCATCACCACCCACAACGGCCGCCTACCCAACCCGCTGCAACTCGGCCGCATGCTCACCGGACAGGCCGGACGCTGGCGCGGCAACCACGTCATCCGCGCCGGCCGCAACGACCGAGGCGACCGGGCCGTCTTCTGGGTCGAGCACCACGACGGATGAAAACCGCTGAACCATCTCCGCATCTCCGCAACGCCGCACCAGCCCGCCACCACCAGCGGAAACACCTTTCGGAGATCAGACCATCAGGAACCGTCAATCTCCGCATCTCCGCAACCTTCCTGCGGAGATGAACCTCGGTTGCGGAGATGGCCGATCAGCGGACTGTCGCATCTCCGCAAGCATTCGCCCAGCTCACGGCCATGTTTGCGGAGATGCGGAGATGCGGAGATGGTTCAGCCCTTTCCCGACCAGGAGGCGACCGGAGCAGCTCGTCGCACGCTTATGCCAGAGTGCCCCTGTGCGAATGACCGACGATCACGGCCAGGTACTCGACGCTGAGTTCTCCGTAGAACCCGATGGCAATCAGGTCGCCGTCATCCTCGAAAGCATGAGCGGCCGCGCCACGGGCAGAGCAGCCAGGAACACCGACTATCGGGCCGCACTGGAACTGATCTTGCAACGTCTCAAGGACCGCCGAGCTGTCATCGAGACAGCCATCGTCGACTCGCAACGCACCCAGCTACTTCCCGAGTCGAGCCGTCGCCTGATCAACGAGCCCGTTCACCTGGCCGATGTTCCCGACCCTCGCGGGCTCCGACGAAAGCTGACCAACGCCCAAACCACGATCGGGCAAGCGCCCACCGCCCGGCGCCCCGGCAACAGCACCAAACGGATTCGACTTCGTCTCAGCGTCCCCGGCTACGACTCCTCCAGCTCGGCTCGGCTGGCGGTCGACCTCGCCGCAGGATTGGCGTCCACGGCAGCCGGCGGACCCGAAAGCCTCCCAGCCGACCCGGACGAGTTGCGGAAGGCGATCGAGGACTTCCCAGGCGATCCCGACGGCCGCCGCCTCGCCGCATACCGACGCGAGCAAGGCCAGCTCAAGCGACGCCTACGTGACATCGGCGGAACGACGTGCGCACTCTGCGGTCGTGAACTGCCACCACAGTTCCTCGTCGCCGCCCACATCAAGAAGCGCTCCGAGTGCACGGAGGTCGAGAAGCTCGACTACGACAACGTGGCGATGCTCGCTTGCGTTCTGGGGTGCGATGGCCTCTATGAACACGGCTTCATCGCGGTCCATCCGGGAGGTGTCATTGCCGTCAGCCCACAGGTAGCGCTCGTCCCTGCGGTCGCAGCTCACTGCAGCAGTGTGTTGACCGAGAGGACAACCGACTGGTGGTCCCGCAGTCGAGAGCCCTACTTCGCCTGGCACAGAGACCACACCTTCCGACGCACCCTATAGACAGGCTGCGGCAAATAGATCGCACTCCCTGCACGGCTAGCTTCCATCGCACGAGATCATCACTAATCCGCCAGCCAATCAGGCCGCGCGACTTAACTGTCAATCGATGCACTAGACCGCGATCACTCAAAGGCGTTCATTGACCCGGCCGCTTCCTCACGCGAACCGGCGACCGAGTGGTCAATATTCAGCCCATGCCTAAGCAGACGCCTCGCCTCCTCGGCTTGACCGTTGATTCGAAGAAGCCGCACCAGGTCATAGCTCGCCGAGGGGTCTCCCATCCGGACTCCAATTCGGCAGAGGCCAATTGCCTCGTCGATTCGCCCAATCCTTGCAAGCAGTTTGTACAGAGTCTTCCGGGCGCGAGCGTTATTCTCCTTTGCCGCTTGCAGGTTCAACTCGATTGCTTCCTCAGTCCTCCCCCAGCGAGCCAAGTAGAACGTGAGCTGCTGTCGCGCGTTCTCATCACCCCGGCATATTGCGAGCCTAAGCAATTGCTCCGCGCGGGCATCATAGCCACGCTGAACCATGACCCGCGCACCCGAACGTGCAGCAGTATTGCTGCCGAGGGTCGCTGCCGAATGATACAGGTCCAAGGACTTCTCTTTGAACCCGTGCTTCAATCCATACTTCGCTACGTGCAGCACCGCATTCTCACGGTCACCCCCAAGCGCGCGTGCGCATTCCTCTATCGCATCATCGAGATGGCCTTGACGCACAAGACCTTCGACCACCTGCATCCACCATGGATCCTGCAACTTTACCTTGAGCGACTCGGCCTCGGCGTGCCGCCCCTGCTTGTTCAACAACCTTGCCGCATGCTTGCGCGCGTTAGCAGCACCAGCCTGGACTGCAATTAGATAAGCTTCAATCGCCCCATCGGGATCGCCCTCATCCTCCAGCACGCGTCCCAACGCAACCGCACTTTTCGAGTCACCTGCCTCTACAGCCTTCTTCAGAAAAACGATTCCTTCGGCAACCCGCCTACGCCTTACAAGAAATTGTCCGAGCTCCTTATTTGAGAGGACATCACCCCCATCACTCGCCGCCCGGTATTGCTCTATCGCTTCGGCGTCTCTACGCCTTTTTGCGAGATAACGAGCGAAGTAACGGCGGGCTGGCGCATGGCCAGCATGAACTGCTCTTTCAAAGAGAGGCTCCGCGTAACCGTAGAGCAGCCGGCGATCGGCGCGCTGAGCGAGCAAAAGCAACTGAGACGGGTCTGCCACATCCTCGGCTAGAGCGTCCCACACTCCTCCTGGAACCGAAACGGTAGCCCGCGACTGCTGGCCATGCTGGAGGACATAATCAGCAACCTCGTACCCAACTACCTGATCCCTTGCATCTCCGACGCAAGGGATCAGTACCGAAGTCGCCCCCCGCAACTCAGTTAACGAATAAGAGAGAGCATGTTCGAACCAATCGCTGGCAGCCCTCGCGAAATCCCTGCTCGTCAGATATGAGGCGGCGGCATCCTTGAGCAAGGATCTGCCGAGTGGCGGAATCACCCCGATGTTCTGTATATCAACGGCCGCGTTTATGAGCGCCATCGAGTACGGGTCCGCATCCTGCCATCGCTGGATCAGATCCGGTGCACCCGCGAGCACCTGCGTTGGCCCGTAATCCTTATCATTCAAAGCCACCCGGAGCCGTGGATCATGCTTCGATACCTCCCGTGCGCGCTCCATTTCTTCTTCGCTAAAAGTGGCCGGAACTCGAATCACCCGCGCGAGACTCAACACTTCGCGAGCCCCTGCGTAGACGTCAGGCGCGGGATGAGGTGGCGGTGGCTCGGTGAATGATTGAAACCGATCCGGCCAGATGGTGCCAATAATTACAGCGGGTGAATCTCGGCCCAGCAAACGGAGAATGTCTGGCTTCGCCAACCCTGGACGACCCTCCTGAGGAAGGTACTTCTGAATTTCATCCAGCCATATGATGGGCCGCTTCAATTGTTCTGCCTCTTCAAACAATCGCGGCATCTCACTGGGATCACGCGGCGGGATGACAATATCCCATTCACCTAGGGTGACGCGAACAGCCTCATAGGCACAACGGGTTTTGCCTGCAGAAGAGGTGCCCACAAGGAGAATGAAGCAGCAGCAGCCGCCCTTGGCCGCAGCGATTGCCGATCGAACCTCGACATCTACATCTCTGGAAACGTACGTAGGTAAGTATTCCCATCCGTCAGGTCTAGAGGATCGCGTCGGACGACCACTTTTAATGGACGGATGTATACCCGCCCATGCCGGAGGGTAGTCCCGCACCTTCACGATTCGCCAAGGCACAACAGGCGACCGACCACTCAAATCCCTTGGCCACCGCCACGCCAATACACTTACCACTAGTCCTGCTAGGGCCAGTATGGCTCCGCCAATGCTCGCCATTTTGTCGCCGGCATCGAGACCGCTCCATTGAGATAGCTTTCCGATGACGTTCCACTGCACCGCCTTCATCATCAGCGCGGCCAGTATGAGGAGGGCGCAAGTAAGGAGCGGCCAACGAAGACCTGCCCGCCGCCTCACGACACCCTGCCCGGGAAGACGATCGACATCCGAACCTCCGGGTTCTCATCCACTCCGAGCGATGGCGCAGTTCTATACAGGAAGACCCAACCAAGGCAATCACCCTACTGGCCAGGCCTTCCTTGGTCGATGTCACGGCACCGATGCGCCCTGCCAAGCGGGCCTTGACGGGTCGGACACTGACCGAGCCGTGGGTTGGCTGCTCGGTCTGCAGGATCGTTGGGCGACCGGACGCGCCCCTTCAGCGACCCAGGAACCGGCCCGCTGGGCGCTTCCCACTTCCTACGCCTGCCACCCAACGGCGGAGGGTCCAGCCCGATTCGCGCCGTTTGATCTATTGCTATGACTCGGAACTACTCGACCAACCCAGAACCGGAGCGCATGGAGTCATGCCCACCGCGGCCCTCTCAACCCACTGAGCTACCTACGTCGTGGAGCTATTCGTGGTGCGAAGTACAGCCATCCACGGCAAGGCGGGCGCGCCAGGGAAGAGCTTTCCGCAGCTAGGGAAAGCCACGCAGCCAGAGATTGTTGCGTGGAGGCCACTTCTAATCCCAAGGCCGCAGGTTCGAATCCTGCCGGGCGCACCACCGTCACCCCAGGTCAGCGGCTTTCCCGTCCTGGTCCGAGCGATCATCGCGGCCCTCGTACAGCCACGTCAGCCGAAGAGGTGCTTCGCGGCCTCGTCCGCGGCGGCCGCCCTCGATCTCCGTCGGGACGTGGGCGTAGATGTTCATCGTCAACCCGATCCGGCTGTGACAAGACCTCGAGGACCTCGGGGCGCCGCCCCGAACCCCGACCCTCCCCGGAGGTGCCGCCCCGATCACCTCGGCGGGCACCACAAGGGCTACCAGCCTCCCCGGACGGTCTGCGACTGCCCGACGAGGAGAGCCGCTAACGGCTACGAGAGGTAACAGCATGTGCTGACCGAGCGGACCGTGCGACGAGAACAGCGGTGAGCACGTGTGCAAGGACGATCAGGCTGACCGGCACCAACCATCGTGGCTCGATCACACGGATTCTGAGTGATCCGTATCCGCAGATGAGCAATCCGCTGTTCATCAAGCCCAGCAGGGAGACTGCCCAGGGACGGGGGAGGCGGGTGGCCCATGCGATGAGTAGTCCGAGTACCAGGGCGCTCGGGATTCCAACCTCAAGCGTGATCAGCACGGTGGATCCGAGTGTTTCCGGACCGTCGATCTCTGGATGGCGGTCGATGACGGAGCCCGCGTAGGTGGTTGCGAGGGCGAGGGCACCGAAGACCACAAAGCCAACGATCCCTCCCCGCAGCCCATCTATGACCCAGGAGGGCAGAACGCGGCGGGACGGGGGGATCATGGCGTAAGCATGGCCGACCGGACGTCGCGGCGAGAGCCGGTGCGCCCCTCGCGTGCCCGTGCGGACAGGTGACATCGGACAACAGCGGCCAATTCCTGAGGGTGGCGGGAAGCGCGGCGACCTGGGCCAGGCCAGGTCACTGGTCGGGACGATCACGGTTGCCCGCTCTGCCGAAGTGGCGCTCGCCTGCGCGTCGATACAGTGACCGCCATGCGGCGTGAGCTTGCACGGCATCACCTGTCACGACTCGTCGCGTGGACCGGCGACGACGGGCCGGTGCCGGCCCCGGCCGGTGTCGTCGGCCTGGAGTACCGAGGTCGGCTCGGCCACCCCTCCTCCTACGGCTTGCTGATGGCGCGTGCCGCGGAAGCGCCCGGCGTCCAGTTCGACATCCGTTCCACGCCTGTCGTCCTGTCGGTGCCGTGTGACGAGGCCGTGCTCGGGCTGACGGAATCCGAGTACCGGGCAGCGCTGTCCGCTGCGGGACTCGCTCTCGGCGGTGGGCTGGTCGTCACCGGCGTGGGCGAAGGTCGGATCGGCTCATCGGTCGTGGTGTTCACGCGGCTCGTCGCGGTCCTCTCCGTACTCCTGGCTGTCGGCTCCGAACCGGTTGCCGACGCGGAGCTGTGGGCGACCTGGGACGAGCCCTGGCGTGCCCGATGCGCAGCAGCGCGAGACGCGTGAACAGGCCCCGCCGGGGAGCACCCGAGCAGGCGGACCGCCTGACGCTGCTGACCGAGTGGCGCAGGATCGCGCGCGGTGGGCCTAGCCTCTGCCGTATGCGGAGACGCCTGAGGGTCGCGCTCGGTGTCGCGGTGGCCGGCGCACTCGTCGCACCGGCCACCGTCCTCGGCGCACACCTCGCCCACCCCAGGGACGTGGACGGCTATCTCGCCTACCTCGAACGGTACGGCGATCCGGGGAGCGACCGCCCTGTGCCGGTGCTGCCGCCCGCCGCCGATCTGGTCGCCGAGGGCGAGGTGGCCTGCGACTGGATGCGGGACCAGCCGTACGCGCTGTGGCGAACGGATTCGCGGTACCACTTCCAGGCGGTCTATGAGCGCTACGAGCAGCACGTCGCGGGCCGCTCGCCGCGGTGGGGCGCCGCGCTGCCCGGGATGACATCGGTGGCCACGGCAGCCTGGGCCCACCTGTGCCCGGCCGAGTGGGAGCTGCGGCAGCCCCGGCGCCGTCCCTTCGCCCCGCCGCCGGACTGATCCGAGCACCCCGGGGCCGGAGACCGTGGACCCGCGGTCGGCTCAGTCGGCACGAGACCGGCCCCATTGTCTGGCCTCGGCCAGCAGCCGTAGGAACTCCTCTTCCTTCGCGCGGCTGTACCGGGCCCGGCTGTCGGGGTGCAGTGCGGCGGCGCGCATCTTGGCGGCCTCGTAGCGCCGAGCCGCGCCCGAGTGGGTCGTCAGGTAGGCGCGAAAGAGCCGGTTCTCCTCGGGCGCCCCCGACGTCACACCGAAGACGTGCAGGTGCCGGCTCCGCCTACCGGCCGTGTCCTTGACGAGGAAGAGATGGTCACCGTCCGCCGGGAAGGCCAGCGGTCGGTGGACGTACCCGAGCCGCTGAAGCGGTACGAGGCCGGTGAGCACGTCGTCGACCTCGGGCACCACCACCTGGATGTCGATGATCGGCTTCGCCATCAGGCCCGGCACGCTCGTGGACCCGATGTGCTCGATGCCGAGCGCGGTGGGCAGCGCGTCCGACAGCAGCAGTCGCTCGGCCTCGAAGCGTGCCGGCCAGGTCGGGTCGTAGGGCACCACCTCGACCGGCGGCGCGTCGTACCCCATGCCGGTCACGGTAGCCACCTCGCGGTCGTCGGCCGTTTCGGGGCGCCGCCGGTACGCCGTCGGCCCGCTGGGTGCCGGCGGCGGTGGCCGGAAGTGTCGCCCGCCGCCCGTACGCTCCCCGCATGGTGACCGAGACCGATCTGCGCCTGCCCGACGGCCGCACCGTGCACGTCTACGACACCGGTGGAGCGGACCGGCTGCCCGTGTTCTGGCACCACGGCACGCCGAACGTCGGCGCCCCGCCCGCGCCGCTGTTCGTCGCCGCCGACCGGCTCGGCCTGCGCTGGGTGTCGCACGACCGCCCCGGCTACGGCGGCTCGACCCCGTTGCCGGACCGGGACGTCGCCTCGGTGGCGGGCGACGTGGCGGCGGTGGCCGACGCGCTGGGCCTCGACCGGTTCGCGACGATGGTCCACTCCGGTGGCGGCCCGCACGCCCTGGCCTGCGGCGCGTTGCTGGCCGACCGGGTGGTCGCGGTGGTGGTCGGCGCCGGGCTGGCGCCCTACGACGCGACCGGGCTGGACTGGTTCGCCGGCATGGTGCCGTCCGGGGTGGCGGCACTGCGTGCCGCCGCTGCCGGGCGGTCGGCCAGGGAGGCGCACGAGGCGTCCGGCGTCGAGTACGACCCGCAGTTCACCGACGCCGACCTGGCCGCGCTGCACGCCGAGTGGTCCTGGTTCGACGGTGTGGTCGGCCCGGCGGTGGCGGCCGGCCCCGACGGGTCGATCGCCGACGACCTGGCGTACGTGCGGCCGTGGGGTTTCGACCCGGCCGACGTCGCGGCGCCGGTGCTGCTGGTGCACGGCGAGCGGGACGGCATCGCGCCGGTGGCGCACGCGCGGTGGCTGGCCGACCGCTGCCCCGACGCCGAGCTGCGCACCTTCCCCGACGACGGGCACATCTCCGTGCTGCGGCACGCCGAGCCGGCGCTGGAGTGGCTCAGTCGCAGACCCGCCAGTCGCCGCCTTCCTTGACCAGCGGAAGGACCTGGGTGATGGCGGCTCCGTCGCGCGGGGTGAAGCGGACGTTCGCCGAGCCGCGTACCCGGCCGTTGTTGTTGGTGACGTTCACTCCGATGATCTCGTAGCCGGTCAGTTCCGGCTGGGCGGACTGCTGCCGGGCGAAGTCCGCCTCGCCGACCCGGTCGCGCACGTCGGCGCAGAGCAGCCCGTACGCGGCCGGGTAGTCGCGGGCGACGATTGCGCCGGCGAAGGTGTCCACGGTGGCGCGGGCCGGGCCGGTGGCGTCCTGCACCGCCCGGTAGAGGAGGAAGCCGCCGACCGATCCGCCGCAACAGCAGAGGGCGAGCACCACGCCCAGCACGATGAACAGCGTCCGCTTGGACTTCTTCGGCGGCACCATGGCCGGCTCGTACGCCATACCGGCAGGGTAGGGAACCCGGGCAACCCGTAAACCGGATGCCGCTCCTCCGCTTCTCGGCGACCATCGACGGATGCCCGCACACCGCCCGCCCGAGCCGGACATCCGGACCTACTACACCGACGTCTACGTCGAGGCGGACCGGCTCGAACGGTCGCCGCAGGGACGGCTGGAGGGCCGGCGCACCCGGGACCTGCTGACCCGACTGCTGCCCGACCCGCCCGCCGACGTGCTCGACATCGGCGGCGGCCCGGGGGCCTACGCGGGTCCGCTCGCCGACGCCGGTCACCGGGTGCACCTGGTCGATCTGGTGCCCGCACACGTGGCTGCCGCACGTGCGGCGTACCCGCGGGTCACGGCCACGGTCGGCGACGCCCGCGCGGTGCCGCTGCCGGACCGGGTGGCCGACGCGACACTGCTGCTGGGCCCGCTCTACCACCTGCCCGACCCGGCGGACCGGTTGGCGGCGCTGCGGGAGGCGGCCCGGCTGACCCGGCCGGGCGGGCCGGTGGTGGCGGCGGTGATCAGCCGCACCGCGGGCCTGATCGACCTGACCGCGCGCGGCCTGGCGGACGAGGAGAACCGGGCGCTGCTGCGGGAGGAGTACGCGACCGGGGTGAACGACCCGCGCACGGGCTTCACCACCGCGTACTTCCATCGGCCGGACGAGCTGGTCGGCGAGTTCACCGCGGCCGGGTTGCCCACACCGACCGTGTACGGGGTGGAGGGTCCGCTCTGGCCGCTGCTGAACGCGCTCGGCACCGCCCCGTCCGAGCGGTTGTTCGAGGACGCGGTGGCCTGCGCCGAGACGTTCGAACAGGACTGGTCCGTGATCGGGGCCAGCGCGCACCTCCTCGCGGTCGCCCACGCCTGATCGGGGGGCGTGGAAAGCGACGCGCCGCGCACCGAGGGTGACCAATTCCGAAAAGGCATGTTATTCTCCGGCGTCAATCTATGCCGTGCGGACCCGGCCGGGTCGCTGCCGGAAGGACACCTCCCCGATGCCGGTGGCTGCCGCCACGCCCCTGTCCCGGTCGCCTCTGGACCGTCCGGCGGGCGGCGCGTTCACCCTGATCTTCACCACCCTGCCGGCGCTGCTGCGACTCACCTGCGGGCTGGTCGGTGCGGTCGTCGCGTTGTCCGTGCGGACGCCACCGGTGCGGGTGGCGCTGCTGCTGCCGGCCGTCGCGCTGCTCACCGCCTGGTCCGTCTGGTACGCCGTCCGCGCGCTGCGGCACGGCGTCGGCGGCGCGCTCGTCGCCGGCGACGTGGCGCTGACCGCCCTCGCCGCGCTCGCCCTGCCCTGGCTTGTCGCACCGGAGGTGCTGCCGGGCGAGGCGAGCTGGGTCGCGGTGCTCGCCAGCACCACGGTGATCAACGCGCAGGCCACCGCCCCGGCCCGCTGGTCGGTGCCGGCCGGCCTGCTGGTGACCGCCGCCTACGCCACCGGGGCCACGATGGCCGGGAACCCGGTCGAGGCCCGGGCGCACACCGGCACGCTGCTGGTGCAGACCGGCTGCACGGCGGTCATGACGGCAGTGATGCGCCGGTGGATCGGGCGGGCCGACGCGGCGTTCGCGGACTACCGGCGCCTGTCCCACGAGGCGATGGTGGCGCGGACCGCGCGCGAGGCCGAACGGCGGCACAACCGGGACCTGCACGACACCGTCCTGGGGACGCTCACCATGGTCGGGCTCGGCGCCGTCGCGGGTAGTTCGGCGGCGTTGCGCGACCGGTGCGCGGCGGACCTGCGTACCCTCACCGCGCTGGCCGGCGCGCGGACCGCGACCGGCGACGCGGACCTGGACGAGCGGCTCCGCGCGGTGCTGGCCGGGCTGCCCGAGCTGACCGTGGCCGCCACACTGGCACAGTGCCGGGTGCCGGCCGCCGGGTCGCTCACCGACATGGGCTGGTCGATCGAGCCCGCCGGGCTGACCCGGCTGCTGGAACGGGTCGCGGCCGACCACCCCGGG
>NZ_CADEAU010000063.1 GCF_902825405.1 Micromonospora maritima
CCAGCGGGCCCGCGCGGCGGCCGGGTCGGCCGCCAGCTCGACCTCGGTGCCGCCGGCCGCCGCGAGCCGCAGCAGTTCGTCGAGCAGGTCACCGTCGGCCGTCACGAGCAGGGGTAGGCGACGGTACGGCGGGAGCGGGGTGCGGGGCGGCATGGCGGCCTCCATCGGTCGAACTCGGACGTGCCGTGCAGGAGCCTGCCCATCCACGACGGCCGGTGCGGCCCGCGGACGCTCGCCTGTGGACGGCGGAGGCGCTTGTGGACAGACCGCGCCGAACGAGTCGATCTGCTAAGGACGGGCAACCCACCCGACGACGGCGATCGTCCGAAAGAGCTGGCCGGGTGGCCGGTCGCTGCGGGCCCACCGGCCGGTTCGGGTGGCACCGCCAGCCATTGACGGGCGGCCTCGTCGGTCGCGCATAATCGGATCCCCCTGCCGCGATACGGACGGCACCGGCTCGTGGAATCGAGGCCATGACCGATCCACCGCACGGCACCGGAACCCCGCCCGCCCGCCGGCACGGTCGGGCAGCACGGTCGGCAGACAGGGATGCCTGGCTGCGAGACCTGTCACCGGCCACGCGCGCCTCCGTGGCGGTCGGGCTCGTGGTCGTGGTGCTGGCCGGGGCGCTCAGTTTCTTCGCCATGCCCCGTCGCCCCGACCTGCCCCCGCCGATCGGCGGCGAGGCGATCCTGGCGTCCCCGGACAACCCCACGTCCGCGGCCGAGCTGCCGACCGACTCGTACTCGCCGGCCCCGGTGTCGCTGTCCACCCGCGCCGCGTTGCCCACCCGGCCGCCGACACCACCCCGTCGCACCACCCCGACCGGCCGTCCGCCCGCACCGAAACCGTCTGTCACCACCGCGCGCCCACCCGCGCCCCGGCCCGGTGAACTCACCCCGCTGCCCGCGTCCCGTGAGTCCACGCTCCGCTCCAGTGGTGGTGGGCCGGAGACCTTCGTCGACTTCGTCAACGCACGGACGGCGCCCGTCGTCGTGTACTGGCTCGACTACGACGGCCAACGCCGCCAGTACGGGTTGCTCCAGGCCGGGCAGTCGTACCGGCAGCAGACGTACGTGGGTCATCCCTGGCTGGTGACCGACGAGCGCGGCCAGGCACTGGTCTGCTTCGAGCCGGCGCGCGAGACCCTGCGCGCGGTGATCCGCTGACGGCGGGCCCGGTGACAGGGGTCCCCGGAGCCGCGGCCCGGGCCGATCGAAGACCGGGCCCGGATGACACTCCGTCGGGTCTTATGGCGTCGATGTCGTGGAGCAGCGTGACCGGGACGGCTGCTCCACCCGCTGCGCGGCGTCGTACTGCCACAGCTGCGGCACCGCCCGGCTGATGCCTGCCACGGCGAGGATGGTCAGCAACCCACCGATTGAGATCGACCAGCGCGGCCCCCATGCCGCGCCCGATACGCCGTGCAACAGGTTGCCGATCTGTGGGCCGCCCATCGTAACGACGATCATCGAGCCCTCGATCCTGCCGCGCAGTGCGTCGTCGGTGCTCGCCTGGCTGATGGCCCGACGGAACGTGCTGAGTACGAAGTTCACACCCCCGCCGACCACAAGCGCCGCAGCGGCGAGCCACAGTTGGGGTGCCAGCCCCAGCAGAACGACCGTCGCACCCCAGACGGTAGCGGCAGACGCCATCAGCACGCCGTGCCGCCGGGCACGGGTGAACACGCCCGACAGCATCCCGACCGCGAACACGCCTGCCGGGTAGCTGGCGTAGAGCACACCAAGCTCGAAACCACCTCCGGCCGCGCCGCCGAACTCCCGCTGGGCCAGCTCTGGATAGAGCGCCCACGGTGCCCCGAACACCATCGCGGCCAGGTCCACCCCGATCAGCGCCACCAGCAGCGGCCGCGAGAGCAGATAGCGGAAACCGTCCAGCAGCTGGCGGACCATCGGGCGGCGGACCTCGAGGCTCGCGCCGGCGGAGGAAGGCCTCCCGGGATGCGGCACCAGCACCGGTGGTTGCGGTGGGAGTGGGGGCAGCCGGAACACCGACCACATGACGAGCAGCAGCGCGACCGTGTCCAACAGGTACAGCACGCCAAGTCCTACCGCCGGGATCAGGACCCCGGCCAACAGCGGACCTACGACCGAGCCGGTATACCGGACCAGGGAGCTCAATCCGTTCGCGGCGGCCAGAAGATCCGCCGGTACCACTCGCGGCACCGCCGCCCCCATCACCGCCATCACCGCCCCGTAGCCGAGGCCTTGGCAGGCGACCAGTGCGATCAGCACCAGCACCGACCGCAGGTCCACAGCCGCCTGCGCCCACAGCCCCGCGTACGTCAGCGCCAGGCAACCGTGTGCGATCAGGAGCAGCCGACGCCGGTCCATGGCGTCGGCCAGCGCACCGCCCCACAACGCCGAGATCACCAGCGCGACCAGCGACACCGCCGCCGAGACCCCGACAGCCGCGGACGAGCCGGTCAACGTGAACAGCTGCGTGGGAACAGCAAGAACGCTGAACGAACCACCCACTGCGGCGATCAGCGACGCGACCCACAGCCGCCGGTACGCGGGGATCGCCAGCGGGCGCCGGTCCATCAGATACGGACCCAGCCTGCGTCCGCCGATGCGCTCTCCGGCACTGCCGTCTCCGCTACCAGCACCGATACTTGCGCCTGCCATCGTCGGCGCTCCCATACCCGTAGCTCCCGGTCCGCTGATGCCGGCCGTGGCCGGCACCGACGATGCTGGGCCTTCTCCCAGGGGAAAGGTCCAGTCGCACCGAGGTTCGGGCCGCGCCGCTCCCGACGTCCTCCTGGCGGCGCTCCGCGGCTGTCCCCCGTCACGGATGCCGCCAGACGCGCCGGTACGGTTCACTCCGTCCTGGAGGAGGATCAACGTGGGACGGTGTCACTGCTGCGGAGAGGTAGTGGACGACCAGAATCTCCGCTGGGAGCACGAGGTTCCAGACGAGCTCGCGGATGACCAGGACGAGATCAGCTATCGCAGCCGGGCGGTCATCCTCTCCGAGGTCGGTAGCTTCCTCCGCTGCATCGCGCCAATTCGCCTCGACAACGGCGCAATCGCCCGGTTCGGCGTTTGGGTCGCGATTCTCGACGACGTTCAGCAGGTCATGGCTGCTGGGCGCTCCGGCGGCGACGCCTGGGCATCATTGAAGTTCACCGGCGTCCTTGCCAACAGGCTGACGCCTTGGCCCACGATCTACCGCCCCATCGTGTCGGTCGCCGTCTCGGAGCCGGACCTGGTGCCACTGCTGGTGGACAGCAGAGACCCACACATGCGCAACGTGCTGACCCGCGCCTGGCCGCACACCGACGTGATTCCTCCGCGTGAGCAGCGCGGCTGAACGTTCCGATCGCCACGGATGGGGGGGCGAGGCTCGCGCCGGCACCATCAGCCGGGTCGCGATCCTCGGCCGCGTGACCGAGGCGGCGCCGGGCCGGTGGCTGGCGAGAGGGGACGCCACAAAGGGACGACCCCCGTCGGGGGGAGACGGGGGTCGTCTGTGGTTCGGCTCCGGGGGGGTCGAGCCGAACCGACTCAGCGGTCACGGGGGGTGCAACCGCCGAGGGCCTGGGCGGCGACGGGACGTGAACTCCTGTCGTGAGGACAAGCATGCCGCAGCGGACCCTTATACGTCGAGTGGTGTTCACTCCACGCAAAGCTAAATCGCACCGCAACTGATGTGACCGCTGTCACTCCGGCGGGTGCACCTCGACCTTCCTGACCCCGGCCGGGCGGCTCCACGGAGTCTGTCCGGCTAGACTTTCGCGCCGTGGGCCGCAGTGCCGCTTTCTTCGATCTCGACAAGACCGTCATCGCCAAGTCGAGCGCCCTGGCGTTCGGTCGGCCGTTCTACCGGGACGGGCTGATCACTCGGCGTGACGTGGTCAAGTCGGCGTACGCGCAGCTGATGTTCCGGCTGGGCGGCACCGACGAGCAGACCATGGCCCGGACCCGGGACTACCTGGCCACGCTCTGCAAGGGCTGGCCGGTGGAGCAGGTCCGCCAGATCGTCGCGGAGACGCTGCACGAGCTGATCAACCCCTACGTGTACGCCGAGGCCGCCGCCCTGATCGAGGAGCACCAGGCGGCCGGCCGGGACGTGGTGCTGGTCTCCGCCTCGGGCGAGGAGATGGTCCGGCCGATCGGCGAGCTGCTCGGCATCACCGACGTGATCGCCACCCGGATGGCGGTGGTCGACGGCCGCTACAGCGGCGAGGTCGAGTTCTACGCGGCCGGGCCGAGCAAGGTCGAGGGCGTCAGTGAGCTGGCCCGGGAGCGCGACTACGACCTGAGCGACTCGTACGCGTACTCCGACTCGTACAGCGATCGGCCGTTGCTGGAGTGCGTGGGGCACCCGACGGTGGTCAACCCGGACCGGGCGCTGCGCAAGCTGGCGGTGGAGAACGCCTGGCCGGTGCTGGAGTTCCGGCATCCGATCCCGCTGGGTCGCCGGCTGCGCGAGCGGCCGGCGGTGCCGGTCGCCGCGGCGGCGCTCGGCGTGGGCGTCGGGGTGGCCATCGGCATCGCCTGGTACGGCCGGCACCGCCGCACCCGGGCCGCCGCACCCACCGCCTGAGGGCAGCCGGGCGGCCCGTGGGGGTCAGGAGGCGGCGAGGATCTCGTCGCCGATGAGCGTGATCTGGTCCGCCCCGACCTCGACCGCCGTCATGTAGTGACGCAGCCAGGAGCGCAGGCCGTCGGCGGTGCCGGTGGCGAACGCGCCGGCCGCGCCGACGTACTCCGGTTCCCGCTCGCGGTGCCCGACGTCCACGGCGACCAGGCCCCGCGGGTCGAAGCCGGTGGAGATCAGCACCAGCCGGGCGGCGGCGCGGGCCACCACGCCGGACGGGCCCGGGAACGGGCGCAGGTTGAGCAGTTCGCCGTGCACCACGGCGGCGAGCACCAGCGGTGGCACCTTCGTGCCGCCGGCCACCAGGCCGGAGAGGCCGTCGAGCCGGGCCGCCACCACGGGGTCGGCGACCGGGCGGCCCAGTTCGTCCTCGGTCACCACGTCGCGGGCGGCGAGCACGTGCAGCCGGGCCAGCACCTGCCGTGGTGCCCTGGTCCAGAGGTCGCTCAGTCCGGGCAGCGCGCCGGCCACCCGCAGGGCGCCCTGGAGCACCGGATCGGTGACCGTGCCGGCGCGTACCTCCTCGCGGTCGTGGTCGCGGCCCTCCAGCGCGGCGCTGGCCACGGCCGAGCGGAGGCTGACCTCGGCGGCCACCTGCCCGCCCTGACGGCGCAGCGCCCGGTGCCGGTGGGCCTGGTCGACCAGGTCGCGGGCCCGCTCGACGGCGGGCGCGACGTCGGCGAGCGCGAGCAGCGGGGCGAGCGGATCGGTGGTCACCCCGTCACGCTAGCGACCACCCGGCCCTCCGCAGGCCCCGGGTGTTAAGCGGGGCCCCCTCCTCTACCGAAAGCGTTAACAAGGGGCCCTTCCTTACACCTCAGCGCGGAGCAGGCGCCGCTGAGCGCGTGGAGTGGGGCGGGCGGTCGCGGGCGGGAGAGGGCGGGACTAACCTTCCCCGGAGTAGGAGACGCAGGTCACGCGACGAAGGAGTCACCGCATGAGCGAGGCATTGGCCAACTTGCTGAACGAGACGCGCCAGTTCCCGCCGCCGGCCGAGCTCGCCGCGAACGCCAACGTGACCGCCGGGGCGTACGACGAGGCGGCCGCCGACCGGCTCGCCTTCTGGGAGCGCCAGGCGGGCCGGCTGGCCTGGGCGCAGCCGTGGGAGCAGGTGCTCGACTGGTCGAACGCGCCCTTCGCGAAGTGGTTCACCGGGGGCCGGCTCAACGTGGCGTACAACTGCCTGGACCGGCACGTCGAGGCGGGCCGGGGTGACAAGGTGGCGATCCACTGGGAGGGCGAGCCGGGTGACACCCGCACCGTCACCTACGCGGACCTGCACCGGCTCACCTGCCAGGCGGCGAACGCGCTGACCGAGCTGGGCGTGACCGCCGGCGACCGGGTGGCGATCTACCTGCCGATGATCCCGGAGGCGGCGGTGGCCATGCTCGCCTGCGCCCGGATCGGCGCCACCCACAGCGTGGTGTTCGGCGGCTTCTCGGCCGACGCGCTGACCAACCGGATCCAGGACGCCAGCGCCAAGGTGGTGATCACCGCGGACGGCGGTTTCCGCCGGGGCAAGCCGTCGGCGCTCAAGCCGACCGTGGACGAGGCGGTGGCGAACTGCCCGTCGGTGGAGCACGTGCTCGTGGTCCGGCGTACCGGTGAGGAGGTCGCCTGGTCGGCGAAGGACCACTGGTGGCACGAGACGGTGGAGACCGCACCGGCCGCGCACGAGGCGCAGCCGTTCGACGCCGAGCACCCGCTGTTCATCCTCTACACCAGCGGCACCACCGCCCGACCGAAGGGCATCCTGCACACCACCGGTGGCTACCTGACCCAGGCGTCGTACACCACGCACGCGGTGTTCGACCTGAAGCCGGAGACGGACGTCTACTGGTGCACCGCCGACATCGGCTGGGTGACCGGGCACTCCTACATCGTCTACGGCCCGCTCTCCAACGGCGCCACCCAGGTCATGTACGAGGGCACCCCGGACACCCCGCACAAGGGCCGGTTCTGGGAGATCGTCGACAAGTACCGGGTGAGCATCCTGTACACCGCGCCGACGCTGATCCGCACGATGATGAAGTGGGGCGAGGACGTGCCGGCCGGCTACGACCTGTCGTCGCTGCGCCTGCTCGGCAGCGTCGGCGAGCCGATCAACCCGGAGGCGTGGATCTGGTACCGGCAGCACGTCGGTCGGGGTGAGCTGCCGGTGGTCGACACCTGGTGGCAGACCGAGACCGGGGCCATCATGATCTCGCCGCTGCCCGGCGTGACCGAGGCGAAGCCCGGGTCGGCGATGTCCGCGCTGCCCGGCATCGTCGCCGACGTGGTCGACGACCAGGGCCAGTCGGTGCCGAACGGTGGCGGCGGCTACCTGGTGCTCAAGGAGCCGTGGCCGTCGATGCTGCGGACGATCTGGGGCGACGACAACCGGTTCCTGGAGACCTACTGGTCGCGCTTCGGCGCGGGCGCGAACAGCGGCGACGAGTGGGTCTACTTCGCCGGCGACGGCGCCAAGAAGGACGACGACGGGCACATCTGGCTGCTCGGCCGGGTGGACGACGTGATGCTGGTGTCCGGCCACAACATCTCCACCACCGAGGTGGAGTCGGCGCTGGTGAGCCACCCGTCGGTGGCGGAGGCGGCGGTGGTCGGCGCGACCGACCCGACCACCGGGCAGGCGATCGTCGCGTTCGCCATCCCGCGCGGCAGCGCGGAGACCTCCGGGGACGCGGGCGAGCAGCTCATCACCGAGCTGCGCAACCACGTGGCGAGGACGCTCGGCCCGATCGCCAAGCCGCGGCAGATCATGCTGGTGCCGGAGCTGCCGAAGACGCGCTCCGGCAAGATCATGCGCCGGTTGCTGCGGGACGTGGCGGAGAACCGGTCGCTCGGTGACGTGACCACGCTCCAGGACTCCTCGGTGATGGAGATGATCTCCTCGGGGATGGGTGGGGGCAAGTCCGACGAGGACTGACGATTCCGGACCGAAGGGGCGGGTCGCGTGGCGGCCCGCCCCTTCGGCGTACGCGGGAGTCGGACCGGTCGATCGATCGGTGGAGGAGCCACTGACCTGAACGGGCAGATGGCCTGTTCACCCCTGTCTATGCCGCGCCCGGTCGACTACGTTCAGCCGCACCGGCGCAATTCGACATCTGTCACTGAGACGGCCGGTCCCTCACCATTCCCTACGATCGGAGTGGCATGCTCCTCGTTTCGCAGTCCAGGGCACGTAGACGCCTACTCGTCGCGTTGCCCGCCATCGCCCTCGCGGCCACGTCGCTGACCGTGACGGGCAGCGCGGCGGCCCAGCCGTCCCGGTCCGCGCCGGCCACCATCGCGGCGGACGAGTACTACATCAACTACGCCGAGCCCGAGGTGCAGCCGGACACCGCCGGCAAGGAGGCCAAGGGTCGGGACGGGGTCTTCTCCTCGCCCGCCGACGAGGCCCGCGCCTACGACCGGAAATACGCGGGCGGTAACCCGGTCACCGCCCGGGAGCTGGCCAGGCTCGAGGCCAAGTCGATCCACACCGGCCAGAGCCCGCGGAAGATCAAGAAGGCCAAGAGCACCCAGACCGCCAAGCTGCTGACGCTGCTCGTCGAGTTCAACGACAAGGCCAACGACGACTTCACCGGCGTGATGGTCCCGAAGACGGTCTTCGAGGACCGCACCTGCGTTCCCGGCACGGTGCAGAACGGGCCGCGGCACAACACCATCCCCAACCCGGCCACCCTGCCGCACAAGGACAACAACTCGATGTGGGTGCCGGACTTCTCCCCGGCCCACTACGACAAGATGCTCTACACCAAGCAGGGCATCACCGAGCGGGTCCGCAAGGACCTCAAGGGGCCGGACGGCAAGCCGGGCATCAGCCTCGCCGGGCGGACCATGCACAACATGTACCTGGAGATGTCCAAGGGCGCGTACACCGTCGACGGGCAGGCCAGCCCGTGGATCACGGTGCCGCACTCGGAGGGCTGGTACGCCGCCTCGCGCTGCTTCCAGGACGAGAACGGCAACTGGGTCGCCGGGCGTGAGCAGTCGATGAACGGCCACCCGGACAACCCGCAGGGCGCCGGCCGCCTCGCCACCGACGCGATCGACGCGCTGGCCGCGGCCGACCCGGACTTCCCGTGGGCCGACTACGACATCGAGGACCAGAGCGACCGCGACGGCGACGGCAACTACCACGAGCCGGACGGCGTGATCGACCACCTGGTGCTGGTGCACGCCAACCAGGGCAAGTCCCGGGGCGGTGGCGACGTCGGCGTCTACTCGGTGTGGGCGCACTCCTCCACCGTGGCCGGCGGCTACACCATCCCCGGCACGAACCTGAAGGTGTCGAACTACATCGTGCAGCCGGAGGACGCCGGCGTCGGCGTCTTCGCCCACGAGTTCGGGCACGACCTCGGTCTGCCGGACCTCTACGACACCTCGGGCAACGCCGACTCGGACGTCGACTTCTGGGACCTGATGGCGTCCGGCTCGCACTCCGGCGAGATCTTCCAGGCGCTCCCCACCCACATGGGCCTCTGGGACAAGTGGGTGCTCGGTTGGGCCGAGCCCAAGACGTTCGGGCCGGGCGACCGGGCCAAGCTGGTCAAGCTCGGGCAGACCTCGCGTACGCCGGTCGGCACCGAGGACGGCATCAAGATCGACCTGCCGGACAAGGTGATCACGCTGGCCGAGCCGCACAGCGGCACGAACATGTGGTACTCCGGCGCCGACCAGGCCTGGGCCGACGTCAAGCTGAGCCGCACGGTGACCGTCCCGAACGCCGCCGACGCGAAGTTCTGGATGTGGAACAACTACGTCATCGAGGAGGACTGGGACTACGGCTTCGTCGAGGTCTCGACCGACGGCGGCGCCACCTGGACCGAGCGCAAGGTGTACGACGCCTCCGGCGCGCTGGTCTCCACCGACGACGGCTACGCCGACCCGAACGGGCGGATGGTCGACTTCGGCAACAAGAAGTACGGCCTGACCGGCGCCACCGACGGCTGGCGGCACGACTACGTCGACCTGTCGTCGTACGCCGGGCAGACCGTGCAGGTGCGCCTGCGGTACGCCACCGACGAGGCGTTCCAGGAGCGCGGCTGGTTCGCCGACGACTTCTCGGTGACCGGCGGCGGCGCCACCACCTGGAGCGACGACGTCGAGGGCGGCACGGCCGGCTGGACCCAGACCGGTGGCACCTTCACCGACACCAGCGGCGCGGGTTGGCACGTCGACTCGGGCACCCAGGTCAAGTCGCACTACTACCTGGCCGAGTGGCGGAACTTCGACGGCTTCGACAAGGGCCTGAAGTACGCCTACGACACCGTGTACTCGCACGAGGCGTGGAAGGTCGACCGGATCGCCTACAACGCCCCGGGCATGCTGGTCTGGTACCGGGACACCCAGCTCGGCGACGTCAACCACGTGACCGGGCAGATGACCGCGCTGCCCAGCTACGGCGCCAAGGGCGGCCTGCTGATCGTCGACTCGCACAACGACCCGCTGCGCCGCAAGTGGACCGCGGCCGAGAAGGACCCGTCGGTGCTGGACAACCTGCCCAGCCGCCCGCAGTCGTCCAACGCGGCCTTCTCCTTCCAGCCGACGTACCCGTTCAAGGAGTGCCTGGAGGCGGCGGACGAGCCGTACAGCGCGTACTGCACCAAGTTCCCGGCGCAGTCCCCGGTGCGGGCGTTCACCGACGCCAAGGGCTGGTACCCGGGCATCGAGATCCGGGACGGCTCGCCGTACGCCCGGGACAACGACGCCTCGGTGGTCGTCCCGTCGAAGGGCAACCAGCAGTACACGACCCGGGTGGTGAACCCGGACGGCACCCCGGCGACCGACTGGTACGGCGAGGAGCTGGGTGGCGGCGCGATCGTGCTCGGCACCGGCAACCCGCGCGACTCGGGTGTCGCCTACGGCACCTCGATCGTGCTCGTGCGGCCGGCCAAGGACAACGCGTACGCCACGGTGTTCGTGGTCCCGCCGAAGGGCTGAATCGGGGACGTCAAACCGGAACCGGAATGACCGAAAAATGAGCTGAACGGGCCGGATGACGGAAGGGCCGGGAGCGGAAGCGCTCCCGGCCCTTCTGCATCCATGACCTTCGTTACCGTCGACTCATCGGACATCGGCGCTGGTCAGCGCGCCGGCAACAGATCGACGTGTGACGGGCAACGGCGTCACCAACAAAAAGTTGCTACAAATCGACGCACACATCTTCCCACCGGTCCCAGCAGTGTCTATGTTCACCAAGGGTCCCACTTGTGGGACGTTCCACCGGCCCGTACCCCCATGGGGCCGGTTCCCTCACACCGGAGGTACCACGTGCGCAAAGTCGCAGTGGGTCTGCTCGGGCTTTCGCTGACGGCGACGGGGCTGGTGGCGGGCACGTCCGCCAGCGCCGCCCCGACGCCGAAGCTGCCGACCACCGCTCCGTCGGTGGCCGAGCCCGCACAGGCTGAGCACGATCTGCCCAACCCGCTCGAGGAGAAGCGGCGGGCGCTGCGCCAGGAGGGCCTCAGCGAGGTCCTGTCCGGCCGGGCCAAGTCCCAGAACATCAACGGCAGCACGGTCGTCAAGGTCGGCGAGGCGGCTGCCGAGGGCGCCCCGGCGGGCAAGGCCGCGCGGAGCACCAAGGCCGGCAAGGGCCCGACCAAGGACCAGTACGTCGAACTCTCCCGCAAGCGGACTGACAAGATCTTCGTCATTCTCGCGGAGTTCGGCGACGAGCGGCACCCGGACTACCCGGACAAGGACACCGACCCCAACACCGCGGGGCCGGCCACGTTCGACGGTCCGCGCGTCAACCAGATCCCCCAGCCCAACCGGGCGGTGGACAACTCCACGGTCTGGCAGCCGGACTACAGCGCCGATCACTACCGGCAGCTGTACTTCGGCACCAAGCCGGGTGACGAGTCGCTGAAGCAGTACTACGAGGCCCAGTCCTCGGGTCGGTACAGCGTCGACGGCGAGGTCACCAACTGGGTCCGGGTCAAGTACAACGAGGCCCGCTACGGGCGCTCCGACGACCCGATCGCGGACGACGACCCCAACCCGGCCAACGACCCGGCCGTCTGCGACAGCAATGTCTGCAGCAACACCTGGGACCTGGTCCGGGACGCCGCCAACCAGTGGGTCGCCGACCAGAAGGCGCAGGGCCGCACGGACGCCCAGATCGCCGCCGACGTCAAGTCGATGGACCAGTGGGACCGTTACGACTTCGACGGTGACGGCAACTTCAACGAGTCCGACGGCTACATCGACCACTTCCAGATCGTCCACGCCGGCGGCGACCAGGCCGACGGTGACCCGAACCAGGGTGAGGACGCCATCTGGAGCCACCGCTGGTACGCGTACGCCAGCGACCAGGGCAACACCGGTCCGGCCGACTTCCCGGCCGGTGGCACCGAGATCGGCAACACCGGCGTCTGGATCGGCGACTACACGATCCAGCCGGAGAACGGTGGC
The DNA here is from genome assembly GCF_902825405.1 of Micromonospora maritima. GTDB lineage: Bacteria > Actinomycetota > Actinomycetes > Mycobacteriales > Micromonosporaceae > Micromonospora > Micromonospora maritima. Next base: position 12,043 of record NZ_CADEAU010000063.1, read on the forward strand.
CGGAGCGTCTTCTACCACGAGTACGGTCACGACCTCGGTCTGCCGGACGACTACAACGTGGGCACCAGCGCCGACAACAACAACGAGCACTGGACCCTGATGGCCCAGAGCCGGCTCGGCGCGAAGAACGACGGCGGCATCGGCGAGCGCGGTGGCGACCTGGGCGCGTGGAACAAGCTCCAGCTCGGCTGGCTCGACTACGAGACCGTCGTGGCCGGTCAGAAGCGCACCCTGAACCTCGGGCCGCAGGAGTACAACTCGGCCAAGGCGCAGGCCGCCGTGGTGGTGCTGCCGCAGCGGGAGTACACGTTCCAGAACGGCAAGCCGTTCGAGGGCACGAAGCAGTACTTCTCGGGCAACGCGGACGACCTGAACAGCTCGATGACCCGCACGCTGGACTTCACGGGCAAGTCGTCGGCCGCGCTGACCATGAAGGGCCGGTACAACATCGAGACCGGCTTCGACTACATGTTCTTCGAGGCCTCGCTCGACGGCGGCACCAGCTGGGTGAGCCTGCCCGGCACCGTCGACGGGCGTCCGCTGAAGGAGATCTCCCCCGGCCGCTTCGCCCTGGACGGCAGCAGCAAGGGCAACTGGGTCGACGTCAACATCCCGATGGACGCGGCGGCGGGCAAGGTCGTGCAGTTCCGGCTGCGCTACCAGACCGACGGCGGTGTCTCCTCGGGCGGCTTCTACGGTGACGCCATCACCGTGACCGCCGACGGTCAGACCGTTCTCTCCGACGGCGCCGAGGCCGGCAACAACGGCTGGACCCTGGCCGGTGGCTTCAGCATCGTCGAGGAGACCTACACCCGTAAGTTCGACAACTACTACATCGCCGGCAACCGGTCGTACGTCTCGTACGACAAGTACCTGAAGACCGGCCCGTACTACTTCGGCTACGCGAACACCCGCCCGGACTACGTGGACCACTACGCGTACCAGGAGGGTCTGCTGATCTCGTACTGGAACCTGCGTTGGGCGGACAACAACACCGCTCCGGCGTCGGCGGCCAACCCGGGTGGTCACCCGGGTGAGGGTCGGAACCTGTACATCGACTCGCGTCCGCGGCCGCTCTACAACCTGACCGGGCAGCCCTGGCGGGCCCGCGTCCAGGTCTACGACGCGCCGTTCAGCCTGAAGAAGGCCGACTCGTTCACCCTGCACATCAACAGCCAGCCGCAGTACATCCGCGGTCAGGCCGCTGCTCCGGTGTTCGACGACAGCAAGCAGTACTGGTTCCCGGAGCTGCCGAACCACGGCGTCAAGGTCCCGAACAACGGGGTCAAGATCCGCGTGGTCGAGCAGGACGGCACCTCGATGAAGATCCGCATCTCCTGATCAACGGATCGACGCACCACAGCGATGCCCGGGCGGTCAACCGCCCGGGCATCGCCCTTTCCGGCGGGGAACCGACAGGTCCCCGCCCGCGTCCCATCCGGGTGACGCCTCGCACCGCCCTGCCCGCCGCCCTCGCGGCGGCCCTGCTCGCCACCGCTGGCTGCGCCGGGAACGGAGGACCCGTGCCCGAGGACCCCCGGCCGTCCGCCCCGACCACACCGCCCACCTCTGCCGCACCGGCCGCGCCGTCCACCCCGGCGGCGGACGCGCCGGCCGCCAGCGGTGCCCCCGCCGACCGTCCCACGCCGCTCTCCGCCACCGAGCTGCCGACCCTGAAGCGCCCGGTCGGGCCACCGAAGGAGCCCACCGACAACCGTCCCACGGGGGCCGTCGCGGGGTGGATCACCCGTGGTGGTCCCGGCCCGTGCTACGGCCTGGTCGACGAGAACGGACGCGAGTACGCCGTGCACGGCCCCGAAGCCGGTGAGCTGCGTGAGGGCGACTTCGTGACGCTGCGGCTCGCCTCCCGGGACCGCTCGGTCGACTGCGGTCCCGGCGTACCGATGCGGATCGTCGGCCCGTAGTCGCGACCGGTGCGGGTCGGCGCGGTGCCGTCCCGGAGAATCCCCTGATCCTGGGCACCTGCGGGGCCGCCCGGCGACCGCCGGCCCTAGGCTGTGCCCCATGACCGACCAGCGCGGCGGGTTCGCCGACGAGTCCTGCGTCCTGCCCGAGGGGCCGTGGACGCACCGGTTCGTCGGCGCCAACGGCAGCCGGTTCCACGTCGTCGAGGCGGGCACCGGCCCGATGGTCCTGTTCCTGCACGGCTTCCCGGAATACTGGTACGCCTGGCACGAGATGCTTCCCGCGGTCGCCGACGCCGGCTTCCGCGCGATCGCCGTCGACCTGCGCGGCTACGGCGCGAGCGACAAGCCACCCCGGGGGTACGACGGCTACACGCTCGCCGCCGACGTCGCCGGCCTGATCCGCGCGCTCGGTGAGCGGTCGGCCACCGTGGTCGGCACCGGGGCGGGTGGGCTGATCGGCTGGACCGCCGCCTCGTTCCACCCCACCCTGGTGCGACGGCTCGTGGTGCTCGGCGCACCGCACCCGCTCCGACTGCGGGCCGCCATCTTCGCCGACCCGCGCGGCCAGTTCACCTCGGCCACCGCCACGCTGAAGTTCCAGCTCCCCCGCTACGAGCACGTGCTGACCCGGGACGGCGCCGCCGAGGTGGAGGACATGCTGCGCCGGTGGGGCGGGCCGCGCTGGGTCGACGGACCCGACTTCGCCGACTACGCGCGCTGCTGCCGGGTGGCGATGCAGATCCCGCAGGCCGCGTTCTGCGCCATGGAGGGCTACCGCTGGGCGTTCCGCTCGGTCCTACGGCTGCACGGCTACCGGTTCGTGAAGCTGATGCAGAAGCCCCTGGTCACACCGACGCTGCAACTGCACGGCGCGCTGGACCGGGCTTCGCTGCCCCGCACCGCGCAGGGCTCGGGCCGCTACGTCACCGCACCGTACGAGTGGCGGCTGCTCGACGACGTGGGCCACTTCCCGCACGTGGAGGCCCGCGACGTGGTGCTCGGCGAGATCCTGCGCTGGGCGAAGTCCTGACTCAGACCCGCTGCTCGCCCAGGTCGGCCACCTCGGTCGCGGGCGCCCAACCCTGGTAGACGCCGAAGTCGAACGCCTCCAGCCCCATCGCCTCGGCCACCGGCCAGCGTCCGCCGGTGTACTCCACACGCAGCCAGCCCTCGTGCTCGGCCAGCACGATGAACGGCTGCCCCTGCCAGGTACAGGTGGTCCGGACGTACGCCAGGTCCTCCACCTCGGCGGCCGGCACCACCCGGACGTACCGGCCGGGGCGCACCTCGGCGAAGCCGTCGTCCGGTTCCGGCTGGTAGAGGCGGACGTCGGTTCCGTCCGGGCTGGCCTGGTACTCCCGGCCCCGCCAGCGGGCCACGTACCCGTCGCGGGTCACGCCTCGTCCGCCTTCCGCCACACCAGCGTGTCGGTGTCCAGGACCGCGACGAGCCGGGTGGAGGCGTCGGAGCCGACCCGCCACAGCTCCGCCCCGTGCGGCAGCCGGGCACTGTCCACCTTGAACTCGGCCACCACGTCGCTGCTCTCCCCCGGCGCGAAGCCGTTGCCGCGGAACGGGGACCGCTCGATCACCCAGCCCTCCATCGCCCGCATGGCGGACTCGTTCTGCCCGCCGTAGGGAATCCGGTAGAGGCTGGGCCGGTGGGCCGGCCAGCGCAGCAGGTAGATCTCCTCGTCGTCGCGGGAGAACGGCGAGCCGGGATGACCGAGGCCGAGCGCCTCGTACAACTCCGCCGGGGTCCTCAGGTGGGCCAGTTCGCCGGCCCGGTGCACGAACCCGGACACCCGGTCGTAGCCCCGCTCCAGGTAGTAGGCGAGCTGGCTCGCCGCGATCGCCTTCTGCATGGTCACCGGCAGGCTCGGGTCCGTCGGCGGCGCCTCCGGCCGGGATACGGCCGCCGGGGCCGGCGTGGCGGCGGGCGGCTCCGGTTCGTCGCCGAGGCCCACCTCGGCGGCCCAGTTGGCGAGCGCGAGGACCTGCTCCCCCGGGTACGCCGCACCGACCGGACTGCCCGGGTTCACCAGGAACGACCAGCTGGCGTCCGGCCACCGGCGGATGAGCTGGACGAACTTGACCCGTACCGTGTCGACCGGCCCGTCGGCATGCTCGGCGAGCCGCTCCGGCGAGGTGTGCGCCACGACGTACGTGCCACCGTCGATCGGCTCGGTGCGCCAGACGAAGCCCGGGTCGCCCGGCCGGCTGCCCGGTGCCGAGTCGGGCGCCACCGGCAGCAGCACCCGGGCCAGCAGCAGCGTGGTGAGGAAACCGTCCGTGTTCCCACTGCCGGCGGCGGCGAGCAGCTCCTCCTCCACCTCGTTCGCCGGCACGAACTCCGGCCGCTCCCGGCCGGCGGGAGGGCCCGGCTGGTCCTCCACCCGGGAGGGGCCGGACCACGCCGTGGGCTCGACGGTCGCCGTCGGCGGCGGCGTGTGGAGCGACGTGGTGTCCGGTTCGGCCGGAGCCGTGCCGGGCGGGAACAACGGCTCGGTGGGCGGCTCGAACAGCGGGGTCGTGGTGCCGCTCGACTCCACCGGAAGCGGCGCGGTCGGCTCGTCCCGCGCGAACGCCGTCGTGGGCTCGAACAAGGACACCGTCGGTTCGGCGGACGCCGCGGGCTCGGACAGCGGCACCGTCGGCTCGTCCCGCGCGAACGCCGTCGTGGGCTCCGCCGCCGTGGGCGCGAACGCCGTCGTCGGTTCGGACGAGGACGGCGACGCGAACGTCGCCGTGGGCGCGAACGAGGACGGGGGTGCGAACGCCGTCGTCGGTTCCGAGGGCCCCGACTCGAACGCCGTCGGCGGCTCGAACGCTGTCGTGGACCCGAACGCGGTCGTCGTCTCGGACGCCGTCGTGGGCTCGGAGACCGTCGTGGGCGCGAACGCCGTCGTGGGTTCGGAGACCGTCGTGGGCGCGAACGAGGACGTGGGCTCGGCCGGCACCGTCGACGACGGCTCGAAGAGCGACACCGAGGGCGCGACCGCGGGCGAAAGCGGCGCCGTCGGCTCGTCCCCGGCCCCGACCCGGTCGAACGACGCGGTGTCCGACCTCGCGGCCGAAGTGGTCGTGCCGAGGTGGGCGGTGTGAGCCGACTCGGCGACGTCGACGGTGTCGTCCACCACGGGGTCGACGGGGAGCGGCACGGTCGGGTCCGCGGCGCCCGTCCAGGGCGTCGCCGCGCCATCGTCCGGCGCCGGGACCACGGGCTCGACGCGCGGCGGGGACCAGGCCGACGCGGACTCGGTCAGGTCGCGGGCCTCGATGACGGTGCCCTCGATGACGATCGGCGTGAAGTCCCGCCGTGGCGCGGGCGGGGCGGACACCGGTTCGGCGAGCGACGGCGGCAACTCCTCCGCCGCCGCGAGGTCGTCCACCGCGTTCTCCGCCGCCCACTTGTCGGGCGCGGGCGCGGCGGGGCCGGCGTGCCGCCGGGGCAGCGTGCCGGCGGCG
>NZ_CADEAU010000064.1 GCF_902825405.1 Micromonospora maritima
GGCACACCGCTGCCCGGCGGCGTGACCGCCGCCCCGGCGCTGCCGACCGGCCGCCCGGCCGACGCGCTGGCGGGCTGGGCCCAGCGGGTCAGCGGCACCACCGACATCTCGACGGTGGCGTTGCAGGCCTACGGCTACGCCGAGCTGGTGCTCGCCCAGACGCACCGCAGCTGCCAGCTCAGCTGGACCACGCTCGCCGCGATCGGCTACGTGGAGTCCCGGCACGGCACCACCGGCGGGGTCACGCTGCTGCCCAACGGCCTGACCTCACGGGAGATCCGGGGCGACGCGCTCGACGGGCAGGGCGGCCGGTCCCGGATCCTCGACACCGACCAGGGGCAGCTCGACGGCGACCGGACCTTCGACCGGGCGATCGGCCCGATGCAGTTCATCCCGGGCACCTGGCAGGAGATCGGCGCGGACGCCGACAACGACGGCGTGAAGAACCCGCACGACATCGACGACGCGGCGCTGGCCGCCGGCGAATACCTGTGCAAGGGCGGCCGGAACATGACCATCCCGGGGGACTGGTGGGGCGCGATCCTGTCCTACAACGATGTGCGCCGCTACGCCCAGGAGGTCTTCACCAAGGCCGACGAGTACGGGCGGCGCAGCGGTACGTGACGTGACGGCTCGCGTACATTCGCGGACTCAACCCTTCCCCCGAGCTGCGGTTGACGGCAAGCTAGACGGGTGATGGTGCGCGAGTGGGACCCTCGGACCGCGTCGTCCGCCGAGATCGCGTCGCTGCTGGACACGCTGAACGCGGTCCTGGCGGCTGATCTGCCACAGGATCCGCCCTGGCGGGAGAGCTCCATGCGGGAATACCTGTCCGAGGTGATGCCCGGCGAACGACGGATCTCCTGGATCGCCCAGGACGACCCGGCCCCGGACGGCACCCCCGGCGACATCGTCGGACACGTCCACGTGCTCCTGCTCGGCGGGATCGGCGTGCTGGAGGTGCTGGTGCACCCGGCGCTCCGGCGCACCGGGCTCGGCCGCGAGCTGGTGCGGGTGGCCGCCCGCCGGGTCTGGGACGAGGGCTTCCAGTCGATCGGCGTGGAGGTGGTCGGCGACACCCCGGCCGTCGCGTTCTACGAGGCGTTGGGCTTCACCCGGGAATACGTCGAGACCCGCAGCGTGCTCGACCTGAACACGGTGGACTGGCCGGCGCTCGCCGAGATGGCCACCGAGGTCGGCGCGGGCTACCACGTCGAGTTCTGGCCGGGCGGCCCGCCGGACACGCTGATCGAGGCGTACGCGCGGGCGAAGGCCGAGGTGCGCGACGTGGACGACGGCGAGCTGCGGCCCAGCTCCTACGACCCCGAGCGACTGCGGGACAGCCTCGCCACGCTGCACCGGCGGGGCATGAAGCCGTACATCGTGCTGGCGTTGCACGAACAGACCGGCGAGGTGGCCGGCCTGACCGAGGTGGTGGTGCCGGCACAGCACCCCACCCGTGCCGACCAGTACGACACCATCGTGGTCCGGGACCACCGGGGCTACGGCATCGACCGGGCCATCAAGGCCCGGATGCTGTTGGAGCTGCGCTCGGCCGAGCCCGAGGTGGCCGAGGTGCAGACCTGGAACGCGCAGGCCAACGAGTCGATGCTCAAGGTCAACGCGGAACTCGGCTACCGCACCGACCGGGACTGGTGTGAATACGGTGTGGACGTCGCCGAGCTGGTGCACCGCCTGGACAGTCACCGCTGACGCCTGTTCACCAAACGGCTGCCCGGGGGATGGACGTCGGACGGCCACGCCCCTTAACGTGCGTTAGTTCCCCGCCCACCCATCGTGGAGGCTCCATGCGCCCGCGCCGCACAATCGCCGCGCTCGCGACCACCGCCGCCGTCACCGTCACGGCCATCGGTGTCGCGCCACCCGCGGCGAGCGCCGCGCCCACCGACCTGTTCATCTCCGAATACGTCGAGGGGTCGTCCAACAACAAGGCCGTCGAGCTGTACAACGGCACCGGCGCCCCGGTCGACCTGGCCGCCGGCGGCTACCAGCTCCAGTTCCACTTCAACGGCGCGACCACCTCCACCAACGTGGCGCTGACCGGCACCGTCGCCGCCGGGGACGTGTTCGTCTTCGCCGCCGCGTCGGCCGGGCCGGTGATCCTCGCCCAGGCCGACCAGACGTACGCCGGCTCGCTGTTCAACGGCGACGACGCGATCGTGCTGCGCCGGGGCGAGACCGTGGTCGACTCCCTCGGCCAGGTCGGCGTCGACCCGGGCACCGAGTGGGGCACCGGGCTCACCAGCACGGCCGACAACACGCTCCGCCGGCTGCCCTCGGTGACCGCCGGCGACACCGACCCGGCCGACCCGTTCGACCCGGCCGCCCAGTGGGCCGGATTCGCCACCGACACGTTCGACGGGCTGGGCAGCCACAGCGTCGACGGCGGCGGCCCGGTCGACCAGCCGCCGACGCTGACCTGCGGCGGCGCGCTGACGCTGGAGGCGGGCGCCACCGCCACCCGCGCGGTGACCGCGACCGACGCCGACGACACGGTCACCGACCTCGCGGTCACCTCGGTCGTGCCGGTGCCTGCGAGCGGCTCGATCAGCCGTACCGCGTTCACCCCGGCGACCGCGGCCGGCGGCACCGCCACCGCGACGCTGACCGCGACCGGCCTGCCGGCCGGCAGCTACGCGGTCACCGTGACCTCGACGGACGCCGAGGGCGGCATCGCCACCTGCACGCTCACCGTGCAGGCCACAAGCGTGCTGTCGGTGGGCGAGGTGCAGGGCCGCACCGCCGACGACGAGAGCGGCCGCACCGACCGGTCGCCGTTCGCGCCGGCCAGCGGCAACGGCACCAGCACCTCGCTGTACGACGTCCGGGGCGTGATCACCGGCAGGTCGCTGACGCGCACCTCGGCCGGCGCCGACCAGTGGGGCTTCTACCTGCAGAGCCGGCTCGGCAGCGAGGACGGCGACCCGCTCACCTCGGACGGCATCTTCGTCTTCATGGGCTCGTTCACCACGCTGATCGGCGGGTACGCCCCGACCGTCGGGGACGAGGTCGTGCTGCGCGGGCGGGTCTCGGAATACTTCAACCAGACCCAGCTCTCCGGCGCGTCGCTGGTGCGCAAGCTCGACTCCGGGCTCGACGTGGACAACGCGATCCGGGTGGACGACGCGGTCCCGCCGGCCGAGGCGGACGCCGCCGACCTGTTCTGGGAGCGGCACGAGGGCGAGCGGATGCGGGTACGGGCCGGCAGCGGTGTCTCCGCACCCCGGCACATCTACTCCTCCACCGCCGACTCGGAGATCTACGTGCTGGACCGGGAGGACCCGGTGATGAAGCGGTCCGACCCGTACGCCCGCCGGGTGTTCCGGGACGCGCACCCTCTCGACGACATCCCGGGCACGCTGTTCGACAACGGCAACAACCAGCGGATCCTGCTGGGGGCCGGTGGCGTGAAGGCGACCGCCGGTGACTCCCGGGCGCTGCTGCCCGAGGCGCGCACGTTCGACACGCTCACCGAGGACGCCTACGGCTCCGTCTCGTACGCCTTCAGCAAGTACAGCGTGCAGCCCGAGCAGCTCACCCTGACCGGCGGCGCGGACCCGGCCGAGAACAACCCGCCGCGCCCGGCGGACCGGGGCAGCGAGGTCGCGGTCGCCACCTACAACGTGGAGAACCTGTACGACTACCGGGACGACCCGTTCGACGGCTGCGACTTCGCCGGCAACACCGGTTGCCCCGGCGTCAGCCCGCCGTTCGACTACGTGCCGGCCAGCCCGGAGGCGTACACGGCCAAGCTGGGCGTGCAGGCGCGGCAGATCGTCGACTCCCTGCACAGCCCGGACCTGATCCTCGTGCAGGAGGCCGAGGACCAGGACATCTGCTCGGTGGTCGACGGCAACCTGACCTGTGGGGACACCAATGACGCCGACGGCGCGCCGGACACCGTGCAGGAGTTGGCGTTGGCCGTGGCGGCGAACGGCGGACCCGCCTACGCCGCCGCGTACGACCGCACCGGCGCGGACGCCCGGGGCATCGCCTCGGCGTTCCTCTACCGCACCGACCGGCTGACGCTGGCCCAGGCCACCGCCGCCGACCCGCTGCTGGGCTCCGCCCCGACGGTCACGTACCGCTCGGCCGCACTGCCGTCGAACGCGGACGTGCAGAACCCGAAGGCGTTCAACGCGGTGCTCCCCGCGGACGTGGACCGGTCCACCGGGGTGGACGGCAGCAACGTCTACACCCGCGCCGCGCAGCTGGCCCGCTTCACCGTCGAGGCGGCGCCCGGCTCGACCGAGAACTTCACGCTCTGGGCGGTGGCCAACCACTTCTCGTCCGGCCCGGACAGCCGGGTCGGGCAGCGTCGGGAGCAGGCCGCGTACGGCGCCGCGATGGTGCGGGCGGTCGAGGCCTCCGACCCGTCCGCCCGGGTGGTCTACGGGGGCGACCTGAACGTCTTCCCCCGCCCCGACGACCCGATCGCGACCGGACAGAACCCGACCCCGTCGGACCAGCTCGCCCCGCTCTACGAGGCCGGCCTGCACAACCTCTGGGACGACCTGGTGGCGGAGGCGCCGGCGGCGGCGTACTCGTACACCTTCAGCGGGCAGGCCCAGACGCTGGACAACATGTTCGTCAACGACCCGATGCACGACGACCTGGTGCAGGTGCGGACGGCGCACATCAACGCCGACTACCCCACCGACGCCGGGGAGCTGGGTGACCGGGGCGCCAGCGACCACGACCCGACGGTGGCCCGGTTCCGGTCGCGCGCCGCGCTGCGGGTGGCCGACACCTCGGTCACGGAGGGCGACAAGGGCACCCGGACGATGACGTTCACCGTCACCGTGTCCCGCCCGCTCTCCGAGCCCGCCCTGCTCTGCGCGGCCACCTACGGCACGACCGCGCAGGCCGGGTCGGACTACGACCCGTACGTGGGCTGCCGGGTGCTGCCCGCGGGCCGGACCTCGCTGGACTTCCCGGTCACCGTGCGCGGTGACCGCAGGCGGGAGGCGGACGAGCGGCTCACGCTGTACGTGGCCGGGGTGCCGGGCCTGCGGCTCGCCGACCCGTCCGGCGTCGGGACCATCCTGAACGACGACTGAGCGACGCTCCCCACGGCGGCCCGTCGTCCGGCTCACGGCCGGATCGGCGGGCCGCCGCGGTTCCGGCGAGTCGGCCACCCACGGAATCGGCCACCCACGGAATCGGCCGGATCATTACCGGCGCGTCCTCGGCCGGTGAGCGACGTTGCCAGGAGGTGCCGCCGGAGGCAGGCAGGAGTGCCATCCACCGGCCGAGTCCGCCGATCCCCGCCGCCCAGGAGTTGGTTGATCCCCGAGGCACGCCTTTCGAGCTGAGTCGTTCGTGATATCGCGCGGTCACCTCCGGCTTGGCCGGGCCATCTCCGTCCGCATGATCGACCCACTTCGCCGAGATGGCGCCGTCCGGCCCGCCCGGACATCGCCACTTCGCTGAGGTAGCACCCTGTCTGGTGGCCGACCCGGCGGTGGTAGCCGACCCCGGTCAGGTAGCGCGTGCGCTGAGTCGTTTCTGATATCAGCTCGAAAGGCGTCGAGAAGAGGTCCGGCCCGGCCGAGCGGGGCCGGCGGGCGGGGGGGCGCTGGACGGACGATCAGCCGACGGGTGAGTCACAGGTCGCAGAGACGGCGACCGGAGCGGATGTCGTCGAGCGCGGCGTGCGGCTCGGCGATCCGCCGCTCCGCCTCGGCGGTCAGTGGGGCGTGCAACCGTTGCCAGTCGACCAGGGCCGGTTCCGGCGGCAGTGCCGCGAGCAGGTCCCGGATCTCGCCGACGTTGAGGCCGATCCGCTGGGCCACCCGGGCGACCCGCACCCGGCATGCCGCGTCCGGGCCGAACCGGCGCTGGTTGCCGCCGGGACGGCCTCCGCACCGACCTGGTGGACCTCGCCGAGGTGCCGCTCCCGCTCGCCGACACCGACCGACGGGGCTGACCTGGTGGGGCACGGCGCTCCGGGCCGCCCGTCGGCGCCGGCCGTACGGTCAGTAGCGCTCGCGGAGCAGCTGGGCCGCCTCGACCGCCCAGTAGGTGAGGATGATCTGGGCACCGGCCCGGCGGATCGAGGTGAGCGTCTCCAGCATGACCCGCTCCCGGTCGATCCAGCCGTTCGCGGCGGCGGCCTCGACCATCGCGTACTCGCCGGAGACCTGGTAGGCGGCGACCGGAACGTCCACCGCGGCCCGGACCGCCGACACCACGTCGAGGTAGGGCAGGGCCGGCTTGACCATCACCATGTCGGCGCCCTCGGCGACGTCCAGCGCGACCTCGCGCAGCGACTCGCGGAGGTTGGCCGGGTCCTGCTGGTAGCCGCGCCGGTCGCCCTCCAGCGCCGACTCCACCGCGTCCCGGAACGGGCCGAAGAAGGCGGAGGCGTACTTGACGGCGTACGCGAGCACCGCGACGTCCTGGTGCCCGGCGGCGTCCAGGGCCGTGCGGACCACGCCGACCTGGCCGTCCATCATCCCGGACGGCCCGACCACGTGGACCCCGGCGTCGGCCTGGGCGACCGCCATCTTCGCGTACGCGGCAAGCGTGGCGTCGTTGTCCACGTCGCCGTCGGGGGTGAGCAGGCCGCAGTGCCCGTGCGAGGTGAACTCGTCCAGGCAGAGGTCGCTCATCACCACGGTGGCGTCGCCGACCTCGGAGATCACGTCCCGGATGGCCACGTTGAGGATGCCGTCCGGGTCGAGGCCGCCGGAGCCGGTCTCGTCCCGCGTCGACGGCACCCCGAACAGCATGATCCCGCCGACCCCGGCCTGGACCGCCTCGACGGCCGCCTTGCGCAGCGAGTCCCGGGAGTGCTGGAGCACCCCCGGGAGCGACGCGACGGCCCGCGGCTCGGTCAGCCCCTCCTTGACGAACATCGGCACGACCAGTTCGGCCGGGTCGACGCGGGTCTCGGAGACCAGCCGCCGCACGGCCGCGTTGCGGCGCAGCCGGCGGGGCCGGATCTCGGGGTACGGCATGGGGATGCCTCCTGTCAGCGGAACCTCAGGGCGGTCGGGCCCTGCACCTTCGAGCCGCGGCGCTGCTTGGCCGGCATGGCGGCGAGCTTCTCGCGCAGCTCGACGGCGTAGGCGGCGAGCGCCTCCACCAGGTCGGGGACCGAGGCGTGCGGCGGCTGGACGTCGACCCGCAGGCCGAACTCCGTCGCGGTCTCCGCCGTCTTGGGCCCGATCACGGCAACAACGGTACGCGCGTGCGGCTTCCCGGCGATGCCGACCAGGTTCCGCACCGTGGAGGACGAGGTGAAGAGCACCGCGTCGAACCCACCCGACTTGATCGCGTCGCGGATCTCGGCCGGCGGCGGCGCCGCCCGCACGGTCCGGTACGCGGTCACGTCGTCGACCTCCCAGCCGCGCTCGGTGAGGCCGGCGGCCAGCGTCTCGGTGGCGATGTCGGCGCGCGGCAGCAGCACCCGGCCGACCGGGTCGAGGATCTCGTCGTGCGGCGAGAACTCGGCCAGCAGGCCCTCGGAGGACTGCTCCCCGGCGGGGACCAGCTCCGGCTGGATGCCGAACGCGCGGACCGCGTCGGCGGTCGCCTCGCCGATGCAGGCGATCTTGACGCCGCCGAAGTGCCGGGCGTCCAGGCCGTGCTCGGCGAACTTCTCCCAGACCGCCCGTACCGCGTTCACCGAGGTGAAGATCACCCAGGCGTAGCGGCCGTCGACCAGACCCTTGACCGCCCGCTCCATCTGGGCCGGGGTGCGCGGCGGCTCGACCGCGATGGTCGGCACCTCGCACGGGATCGCCCCGTACGCGCGCAGCCGCGCGCTCATCGCGCCGGCCTGCTCCTTGGTGCGGGGCACCAGCACCTTCCAGCCGTACAGCGGCCGGTTCTCCCACCAGCTCAGCTTGTCGCGGTCGGTGACGCCCGCGCCGACGGTGAGCACCACCCGGCCGGTGAAGCCGAGTGCCGCCGCGACGAAGGAGTCGACCGTCGACGTGGTGGTGTACTGCGTCTCGCCGGTGCCGTCCCCGGTCACGCCGACGGGGGTGGTGCCGTCGATGCCGGCCGACAGCAGCCCGTCCCGGACGGCGGCGAGGTCACCGGCGTCCACGGCGAGCGCCAGCGAACCCCGGCCCAGGGCCGCGGCGAGCGCGTCGAAGTCCAGCGTGGCGACGTCCTCGACGTCGGCGGCGGTGCGTACGCCCGGCAGCGGGACGCCCGCGTAGGTGGCGACGCCCTCGGCCTGGCCGACGCCCGGCACCACCTCGAAGTGCGCGGCGGTGCGCGCCACCGCCTGCACCTCCTTGACCACCGAGTCGTGGCCGAACGGGTCACCGGCCACCAGGTGCACGGCGTTCTGTCCGGACCGGGCCGCGGAGATCAGCACCTTCGCCACGTCCCCCGGTACGCCCTCGGCGGGGCTGAACTCGGCGTCGGACCGGGCCTGGGCACGCACGTGGGTCAGCAGCGACTCGGGGACTCCCCGGTCGTACACCACGTGGTCGGCCTCGACCAGGGCGTCGAGCGCCCGGCGGGTCAGCAGGCCCGGGTCGCCGGGGCCGGCCCCGACGAAAGCGATCCGGCCTACGGGCTTACGGGTGCGGGTCATTCTGTGCTCCCAAGTTGCTGGGTCCCCGGGCCGGTGTGTCCTTCCTGGCCGAGGATCGAGTCGGCGCCGAGTTCGAGGAGTTCGGCGGCGAGTGCCTTGCCGATCTCCGCCGCGTCGGCGGGCGTTCCGGTGCGGGACAGTCGGAGGTCACGGGTACCGTCCGGGCTGATCACCGCACCGCGCAGGTAGATCTCCTCACCGGTGTCGCCTTCGGCGAGTTCGCCGTAGGCGGCCACCGGTGCGCTGCACCCGGCCTCCAGGGTGGCCAGCAGCGCCCGTTCCGCGGTGACCGCGGCGCGGGACGGCGCGTGGTCGAGCAGCGCGAGCAGCTCGACCAGGTCCTGGTCGTCGGCCCGGCACTCCACCGCCAGCGCGCCCTGGGCGGGCGCGGGCAGCATGAGCATCGGGTCGAGCGTCTCGGTGATGACGTCGGCGCGGCCGATCCGGGTGAGCCCGGCCCGGGCCAGCACGACGGCGTCGAGGTCGGCGTCCGGGCCGAGCACCCGGCCCATCCGGGTGTCGATGTTGCCCCGGATCGGCATGACCTCGAACTGCATGCCCAACGCGTGCAGCTGGGCGATCCGGCGCAGCGCGCCGGTGCCGATCCGCGCGCCGGGCGGCAGCTCGGCGAGGGTACGGCCGCCGGTGGCGACGAGCGCATCCCGCGGGTCCTGCCGGGGCGGCACCGCCGCGATGTGCAGGCCGGGCGCCGCCGCGGTGGGCAGGTCCTTGTACGAGTGGACCGCGAAGTCGATCTCGCGGGCGGTCAACGCGTCGCGCAGCGCGGAGACGAAGACGCCGACGCCGAGCCGGTGCACCGGGGCGGTGGAGCGGTCCCCGGCGGTCACCACCTCGACCAGCTCGACCGGACGGCCGGTGGCCGCGGTGAGGGCCTCGGCCACGTGGCCGGACTGGGCCATCGCCAGGGCGCTGCCCCGGGTGCCGAGGCGCAGGGGGGCGGTCATCGCGCACCTCCGGTGGGCGGGACGTCGGCCGCGTCGAAGGAGGAGCGGCCGTCGAGGTCGGTGGCGACCACGTCGGGGACGGTGTCGACCGGGGACGTCTGCGGTACTTCCAGGTCGAACAGCTCGCGCAGCAGGGCCGCGTACTGGTCGCCGCCGGGCTCGGCGGCGAGCTGGCGGACCCGGACGGTCGGTTGGTGCAGCAGCCGCTGCACGACCCGGTGCACGGTGCGGGCCACCTCGGCGCGCTGGTCGTCGCTGAGGTCGGGGCGGCGCTGGCCGAGCCGGCGCAGCTCGGCGGTGACCACGTCGTCGGCCCGGCCGCGCAGGGCGGCCACGGTCGGCGCCACGTCGGCGCCGCGCAGCCAGCTCAGGAACGCCTCGACCTCGCCGGTGACGATCCGGGTCACCTCGGCGGCGTCGGCGGCGGCCGGCCCGTCGGCGAGGATCGTCGCCATCCGGTCGATGTCGATCACCTCGACGCCCGGCAGCTCGGCGACGCCCGCCTCGACGTCGCGCGGGACGGCCAGGTCGAGCAGGACCAGTGGGCCCCGGTCGGCGTCCCGGCGGGACAGCGCGCGGGTGACCACGTCCCGGGTGAGCACCGGCTCGGTGGCGGCGGTGGCGGCGACCACGACGTCCACCGTGGAGAGCGCCTCGACCAGCTCGGCCATGGGCACGGCGGTGGCGCCGTACGCCTCGGCGAGCCGGACGGCGCGGGCGGCGCCGCGGTTGGTGACGGTGAGCGGGCCGGCGCCCTGCCGGGAGAGGGTGGCCACGCCCAGCGAGCCCATCGCGCCCGCGCCGACCACCATGGCGGGTCGCCCGGTCAGGTCGCCGTCGAGCAGGTCGGCGGCGAGGTCGAGGGCGGCGGTGACGACGCTCTGGCCGGCCCGGTCGATGTTGGTCTCGGCGTGTGCGCGCTTGCCGACCCGCAGCGCCTGCTGCATCAGCTCGTGCAGCAGGCGGCCGGCCGTGTCCGCGCCGGTGGCCGAGTGGTAGGCGTCACGGAGCTGACCGAGGATCTGTGCCTCGCCGACCACCATCGAGTCCAGTCCGGCGGCGACGCGGAACACGTGGTCCACGGCGGCGGCGTCGTAGTGCACGTAGAGGTGGGGGGCGAGCGCCGCCGGCGGGCTGCCGGCCTGCTCGGCGAGGACGGCGCAGATGTCGCCGAGCCCGCCGTGGAAGCCGGAGACGGCGGCGTAGACCTCGACCCGGTTGCAGGTGGAGACCAGGGCGGCCTCGGCCACGTACGGCTGGGCGACCAGCCGGTCCAGCGTGCGGGTGAGGTCCGCGGGCGGGACGGCCAGCTGTTCCAGGGTGGCGACCGGGGCGGTGCGGTAGGACGCGCCGACGACGAGCAGTTTCACGTGCCGATCGCCTCCTGGGTGTCGGTGGCCGCGAGCCCGCCCGGCAGGGCGGCCAGGCCGGGCCCGCCGGTGGCGGGCAGCGCGGTCAGCGACGCCTTGCGGTGCTCGTGGAAGGACAGGATCTGCAGCTCGATCGCGAGGTCGACCTTGCGCACGTCGACCCCGTCCGGGACCGAGAGTACGCACGGCGCGAAGTTGAGGATGCTGGTCACGCCGACGGCGACCAGTTCGTCGGCGACGGCCTGGGCGGCCGGCGCCGGGGTGGCGATCACGCCGATCGAGATCGACTCCTCGGCCACGACCCGGGACAGCTCGTCGACGTGCCGTACGACCAGGCCGTTGATCTGCTCGCCGACCCGGGAGCGGTCGGCGTCGAGGAGCGCGGCGATCCGGAAGCCCCGGCTGGCGAAGCCGTCGTAGCCGGCCAGGGCGTGACCGAGATTACCCACGCCGACCAGCGCGACCGCGCGGCACTGGGTGAGCCCGAGCACCGACTCGATCTGGTCGATCAGCAGCGCCACGTCGTAGCCGACGCCGCGGGTGCCGTAGGAGCCGAGGTGGGACAGGTCCTTGCGGAGCTTGGCGGAGTTGACTCCGGCGGCGTTGGCCAGGCCCTCGCTGGACACCGTCTCGTGGCCGGCGTCGGCGAGCGCGTGCAGCGCGCGCAGGTATTCCGGGAGCCGGGACACGGTCGCCTCGGGCAGGTCCGGAAGCGCCGGTACGGCACCGGTGCGGCCGGGCGCGCCTGGGTGACGGTGCTGACTCATGAGACTCCGTGCGGTGCGATCCTCGACCAGCGACGGGGGCCGGCCGTTTCGGGACTCCCGCTGGCGACCGATGTTGCCGGCTGTGCTAGCAGGGCGCGTCGGAACTACAGAGTAGGCGCTTGTGAAGAGGTGCACAAATCGCGATCTTGCTGACTCGCGACGCGCCTTCACCTGCTCCTCCATTCCCACAAGATCGATCAATCGCGCTGCATGGGCGGCGCGTGGCGATTATTGCTCAATCCCGA
The DNA here is from genome assembly GCF_902825405.1 of Micromonospora maritima. GTDB lineage: Bacteria > Actinomycetota > Actinomycetes > Mycobacteriales > Micromonosporaceae > Micromonospora > Micromonospora maritima. The sequence goes on from NZ_CADEAU010000064.1 coordinate 11,926, forward strand.
CTTCTCTGACCAATCGCACGCGCCCGGTAGCGCTCCGTGACCGGCGTGGCGAGGCGCTTCTCACGTCCGGGTAGGGAGAACCCCACCTCGGAAAGGGCGGCGCACGGGATGGGTCGGCCGGCCGCGCGCCCATAGCCTCGAACCATGACCGCCGCACCGCTGGCCACCGCGCCCGCCCCCTCGTCGCCCGTCCGGGGCCTGCTCCACCGGCTCGCGCGCGACTCCGGCTACGTGCTCTTCAGTCTCCCGTTGGCGCTCGTCGGCTTCGTGCTCGCCGTGGCGGGGATCTCACTCAGCGCCGGCCTGCTGGTCACCACGCTGGGTCTCCCGGTGCTCGCCGGCGTGCTCTACGCGGCGCGCGGGCTGGCCGACCTGGAACGGCTCCGGCTGCCCGGGGTGCTGGGTCGGCCCCGGGTCCGGCCGGCCTACGTGACGCCGGGGCGGGGTGCCCGGTTCTGGCGCCGGGTGTTCACCCCGATGCGGGACCCGCAGTCCTGGCTCGACCTGCTGCACGCGTTCCTGCGGCTGGTGGTGACCCTGCCCACGTTCGTGGTGCTGGTGGTGTGGTGGGCGCTGGCGCTGACCGGCTCGCTCTACGGCGCGTACGACTGGGCCATCCCGCGCGGCCCCGACGACCAGGACCTCAGCCAACTGCTCGGCATGGGTGACGGTGCCGACGCACGGATCGCGCTGAACACCGCGATCGGGCTGTTCGCGCTCCTCACCCTCCCGCTGGTGGCCCGGGCCTGCGCCCGGATCCAGGGCGGGCTGGCGTACTCGCTGCTCACCGGCGTGGCCGAGATGCGCCAGCGGATCGTCACCCTGGAGGAGCAGAAGCGGGCCGCCGCCTCGGCCGAGGCGTCCGCGCTGCGCCGGCTGGAGCGGGACATCCACGACGGGCCGCAGCAGCGCCTGGTCCGGCTCGCCATGGACCTCGGCCGGGCCCGCCACCAACTGGCCGCCGACCCCGAGGCGGCCGGCCGCACCCTGGACGAGGCGGTCGCCCAGACCCGGGAGACGCTCGACGAGCTGCGCGCCCTCTCCCGGGGCATCGCGCCGCCGATCCTGGTCGACCGCGGGCTGCCCAGCGCGCTCGCCGCGCTCGCCGCCCGGGCGCTGGTGCCCACCGAACTGCTCGTCGACGACGACCTGGGCACCGCCGGCGGCCGGCTCGACCCGGCGCTGGAGAGCACCGCCTACTTCGTGGTGGCCGAGGCGTTGACCAACGTCGCCAAGCACAGCCGGGCCGAGGCGTGCCGGGTGGAGGTGGCCCGGAAGGTCGGCCGACTGGAGATCACCGTCACCGACGACGGGATCGGCGGCGCCCACCTGGCGAAGGGGCACGGGCTCAGCGGCATCGCCGACCGGGTCCGGGCGGCCGGCGGCACGCTGGAGGTGGCCAGCCCGAACGGCGGACCGACGCGGGTCCACGCGGAGCTGCCGCGGTGACCTCCGCCGGACCGGCGGGCGACGCTCCGGAGCGGGCGGACGCCGCGCCGTGGGACCCGGACGTGATAGACACCGGACCCATGCGGGTGGTGATCGCGGACGACGCCGTACTGCTCCGGGAGGGGCTCATCCGGCTGCTGACCGAGTGGGGGCACGAGGTGGTGGCCGCCGTCGGCGACGGGGACGCCCTGGTCGAGGCGGTGGTCCTGCACCGTCCGGACATCTCGGTGGTGGACGTGCGGATGCCGCCGTCGCACACCGACGAGGGACTGCGCGCGGCGGTGGAGGCCCGTCGCCGGGTGCCGGGCACGCCGATCCTGGTGCTCTCCCAGTACGTCGAGGTGTCGTACGCCGACGACCTGCTGGACACCGCCGGCGGCGGGATCGGCTACCTGCTCAAGGACCGGGTGGCCGCGATCGACGAGTTCCTGGACGCGCTGGCCCGGGTGGCGACCGGCGGCACCGTGCTCGACCCGGAGGTGATCAGTCAGCTCCTGGTGCGGCGGCGCCGCGACGACCCGCTGGCCGCGCTGACCCCGCGCGAGCGGGAGGTGCTGGCGCTGATGGCCGAGGGGCGGTCGAACACCGCGATCGCCCGCGTCCTGGTGGTCAGCGACGGCGCGGTCGAGAAGCACGTCCGCAACATCTTCACCAAGCTCGACCTGCCGCCGGACGCCACCACCCACCACCGGCGGGTGCTGGCCGTGCTGACCCACCTGCGGGCCTGACCTCGCCGGTCAGGGGAGGGTGCGGGCTCGGGTGACCGCCTCGGTGAGGGTGTCGGCGGTGGGGTGGCCGCTGGCGCGCAGCACCGCCGGGTCGGAGAGGCCGCCGGTGTAGAGCACGGCCGCGGCACCGACGGCGGTGGCCGCGTCCGCGTCGTCAAGCGAGTCGCCGATCAGCACCACGTCGGCGCCGTCGAGCCCCAGCTCGGCCAGGTGCTTCTCCAGCCACTCCGCCTTCGGTCCGCCGCCGACCGCCGCGCGCAGCCCGTCGACCCGGCGGAAGTGGGGGGTCAGGCCGTAGGTGTGCACGGTCGGCACCAGCTCGTCGTGGAACCACATGGACAGCAGCGACTGGCTGCCCGGCCAGGCGGCGATCGCGGAGGTGGCGTCGGCGGCCAAGGCGCAACTGGTCAGCCCGGCCCGGTACGCGTCGTGGAAGATCCGGTCGAGCGCGCCGAACGCCTCCGCGTCGACGGCCCGGCCGAGCATCTCGGCGTAGTAGTCGGCGATCGGCCGGCGGAACCGGGTGCGGTGCTCGTCGGCGCTGACCGCCGGGCCGCCGGCGCTGGCGAACGCCACGTTGGTGGCGCGGACCACCAGGTCGAGGTCGTCGAGGAGCGTCCCGTTCCAGTCCCACACCAGGTGGCGTCGTGTTCCCGTCACCCGAGCACGATAGATCAGAGCTGCGGGGTGGTCAGGTCCCGCAGGAGCCGGTCCTCCTCGACCCGCCAGTAGCCGTGCTCCTTGCCGTCCAGCAGCACCACCGGCAGCCGGTCGCCGTAGTCGCGTTCCAGCTCCACGTCGCCGGTCACGTCCTTCTCCACCCAGCGGTCGCCGGTGACGGCCACCACCCGGTCCAGCGCCGCCTTCGCGTCGTCGCAGAGGTGGCAGCCGGGCCGGGTGATCAGGATGAGCCTCGCGTCACTGGACATCGGATACCTCCGTGCGGGTCTCGGGCGGTCGCGCCGGTGCCGGCACCGCGGGCGCCGGGCGCAGCTCGGTCTTGCGCACCTTCCCGATCGCCGAGTACGGCAGGCTGTCGACGAACTCGACGGCGGTCGGGCACTTGAACCGGGCCAGGTTACGCGCGCAGTGGGCGAGCAGCTCCTCGGCCGCGACCGTCGAGCCGGCCGCCCGCACCACGTACGCCCGGACAGTCTCGCCGGTCCGCGGGTGCGGCACCCCCAGGACGGCCGACTCGGCCACCCCGGGGTGCGCCTGGAGCACCAGTTCGACCTCGTGCGGGTAGACGTTGAAGCCGTTGACCAGGATCAGCTCGCCGAGGCGGTCGACCAGGAAGAGGTCGCCGTCGCCGTCGGCGTAGGCCACGTCGCCGGTGGCCCACCAGCCGTCCGGGTCCGGCCCGCCCCGCCCGTCGGGCCAGTAGCCGGCGAACAGGTTCGCCCCGCGCACCACGATCTGCCCGGGGTCGGTGCCGGTCGGGTCGTCGGCGAGGTTCATCTCGTCGTCGTCGGCCTCGACCGCGGGCACCCCGTCGCGCCACAGCTCGGTGCTGTCGGCGCCGACCAGGCGCAGCTCGACGCCGGGCAGCGGCCGCCCGATCGAGCCGGGCTTCGGCTCGCCGCCGACGAGCGTCGAGGTGAGCACCGGGGCGGTCTCGGTGAGCCCGTAGCCGACGTGCACCGGATGCCCGGTCACGTCGGTGAAACGCGCGCCGACCGCCGGCGGCAGCGGCGCCGCGCCACACACCGCGACGCGGACCGAGGCCAGCGCCGCCGCCGGGTCACCCGGCGCGTCGGCCCAGGTCAGGAACATCGACGGTACGCCGACGAGCACGCTGACCCGGTGCCGGGCGATCTCGTCCCGCGCGCCGGTCGGGCCCGGCTCGTCGACGAGCACCCCGGTCGCGCCGTGGTGCACCACGGCCCCGAGCCCGGAGTTCAGCCCGTACGCGTGGAACAGCGGCAGGGCGAGCAGCACGGTGTCGTCGGGCCCGACCACGGGCGGCTCGATCCGGTCGATCTGGGTGTGGTTGGCGGCCAGCGCCCGGTGCGACAGCATCGCGCCCTTGGGCCGCCCCTCGGTGCCCGAGGTGTAGAGCAGGACGGCGAGGTCCTCCCCGTCGCGGGTCGGGAACGGGGTGGACGGGTCGGCGTCGCCGACCGGCGGGGCGGTGTGCACGGCGCGCAGCGCGGGCAGCTCCGCGGGGTCCACCCGCGCGGTCACCTCGGCGGCGCCGACCAGCACGGAGGCGCCGGAGTCGGCGAGCACGTGCCGCAACTCCCGGGCGGTCAGCGTGGGGTTGACCGGCACGGCGACCAGGCCGGCCCGGAGCACGGCCAGGTAGGTGACCACGAAGTCGGGGGTGTTGCCGAACGCGACCGCCACCCGGGGCGGGTGCGACCCGTCGGCGGGCGGGGCCGTGCCGGCGAGCAGCGCGTGGGCGGTGGCGGTGACCGCGCGGTCCAGCTCGGACCAGGTCGTCGTCCGGTCGCGCCAGTGCAGCGCGATCCGGTCGCCCCGGTCGGTGGCGGCGCGGCGGAGCCGGTCGGCGAGGTTCGGCGCGGAGCTGTGGGCGGCGTCCTGCACGGTGGCTGAGTCTGGCACAGCCGGGACCGCCGGGCCATGCCCGGACGACGGTCCGGGTCCACTGCACGGGACCGCACATGCGAGATGGCGGGATTCCCACGCGCGGGATGAGGATCTCCAGCGGGGTCGTGCGGGCAGCCGGGAACGACCCGGGCCGGACCGCTCCCGCGACACGCCGAGCGAAAAGAAAATCGGCTCCGACCAGGACTTTCCACTCGCGACCAGCTTGCGGCGCGAAAGTCAACCACACACGACGGACAACCGGTCCGCCAGGAGTGCGACCCGGCGGGAAATACTTCCGCTCTGTGTAACGGACTTGCCACGCGTGGGTGACGTTGGCCCTATCATCACTCGGGTCGGCTCACCCCATTTGCCGTGAGTCGACACCCCTCAGCCCGAGGAGGCCCCCGTGCCCGTGAGCGCATTGGACCAGCACCTCAAGGGGATCTGCCGCCCGCCGGCACGTCCCGGACCGACCACGCCCGACCGGGGCGTACCCGGTCCCGCGGCGCCCCCGCGGCGCCCCGCGCGGTCGCTGTCCACCCGGACCGGGGAGGCGCGGTGACCACCTTCGGTTACGCGGAACGGCCGGCCGGGGTGACCGGCCCGACCCAACGGAACCCGCTCAACGAACGCGCCGAGCCCGCCCCGCGCGGCGCCGACGGCCACCTCGCGGTGCGGGGCGAGGGGCGGCGGAT
>NZ_CADEAU010000065.1 GCF_902825405.1 Micromonospora maritima
AGCCGGCGCCGCTCAGCCGGCGGCGAACGCGTCCAGGGCGGCGACCACCCGCTCACCCACGCCGTGCCCGCTGCCGTGCCCACCGGCCTCGACGATCTCCAGCCGCGCGTCCGGCCAGTCCCGCGCCAGACGCCAGGCGACATCCGGCGGGCCACTGACGTCCAGCCGGCCCTGCACCATGACCCCCGGAACGCCGGCGAGCCGGCCCGCGTCCCGAAACAGCTGCCCGTCGGGCAGGAACCCCCGGTTGGCGAAGTAGTGGGTGACCAGCCGGGCGAACCCGAACCGGAACACCGGATCGGCGAACCGGGGGTCCGGCGCGAACCCGCCGGCCAGGGAGACGTGCACGTCCTCCCAGTCGCACCAGTCCCGGGCCGCCCGCTCCCGCACCGCCGGGTCCGGGTCGTTCACCAACCGGGCGTACGCGGCCGCCAGGTCACCGTCCCGGTCGGCCTCCGGCACCCCGTCGCGGAACCGCGCCCACTGCTCCGGGAAGACCCGACCCATGTCCCGGGTCACCCACTCGACCTCCCGCGCGGTCGTGGCGACCACGCTGAACAGCACCAGCGCGCTCACCCGCCCCGGGTGCCGCTGCGCGTACGCCAACGACAGCGTCGACCCCCACGAGGCGCCGCACAACAACCACCGGTCCACCCCCAGGTGCGCGCGCAGCGCCTCCATGTCGGCCACCAGGTGCCCGGTGGTGTTCACCGACAGGTCGGTGGCCGGATCCGACACCGGCGGGGTGCTGCGCCCACAGCCGCGCTGGTCGAACAACACGATCCGGTACGCCGACGGATCGAACAACCGCCGCCACGACCCGTCCGCGCCCGACCCGGGCCCACCGTGCACCACCAGCGCCGGCCGGCCGTCGGGGTTGCCGCTGGTCTCCCAGTGGATGCGCTGCCCGTCCCCGACGTCCAGCATCCCCTGCGCGTACGGCTCGACCGGTGGATACATGCGGCGCCCCTCCCACGACGGATCCGACAGCGCCGTCACCGTAGCGCCCACCCGCCGCGCCCGGCGGGTGGGCGCCCCGAGCCGGTAAGCAACGGATAGCCTTCCGGGCATGACTATGCGCCCGATCCGGATCATCGGCGACCCCGTGCTGCGCACCCCCAGCGAACCGGTCACCAGCTTCGACGCCGACCTGCGCAACCTCGTGCAGGACCTGATGGACACGCTGCTCGGCGCGCCCGGCCGCGCCGGCGTCGCCGCCCCCCAGATCGGCGTCAACGCCCAGGTGTTCGTCTACGACGCCGACGGCCACCGCGGCCACCTGGTCAACCCCACCCTGGAACTGTCCGAGGAACTCCAGGACGACGACGAGGGCTGCCTGTCCATCCCCGGGCTCTACTTCCCGACGCCCCGCGCGCTGCACGCCACCGCCCACGGCGTCGACCAGCACGGCGAACCGCTGACCGTCACCGGCACCGGCTTCCTCGCCCGCGCCCTGCAACACGAGACCGACCACCTGCGCGGCCGCCTCTACGTCGACACCCTGCGCGGCGACACCCGCCGCCGGGCGCTGCGGGAGATCCGCGCCGGCCGCTTCGACTCACCCAGCCGCGGCCGCTGACCCCCGCACCGGCCCGCTCAGCCCGCCGGCGGCCGCTGCCCGCTCAGCTCGCGTCCGGGTCGCTCAATCCCCGTCGCCGGGCAACCGCGTCAACGCGCACTCGGTGAACCCGGCGACCGACGTGAACCCCAACCGCTCGTACAACCGCACCGCCGCGGTGTTGTCCGCCCGCACGTTGAGCGTCACGTGGTCCACCGACGCCCGCAACCGCGCGCACAACGCCGCCACCACACCCGCACCCAGACCACGCCCCCGCACATCCGGATGCGTCGTCACGTTCCCCAACGCCGCCACCCGCCACCGCGGCGACCACACGTGCACCCCGGCCACCGCCACCAACCGGCCACCCGCACGCACCCCCACGTACTGGCCGGTGTCCAGCATCCGCGGATCGAACCAGTTCCCCGGATACGCCACCGCGTACAACTCCCGCAACTGCGGCAGATCCGCCCGACCCAACGGCTCACCCACCACCGGCACCGCCGCCGCGCGCCCCGGATCCGTCCACGCCATCCGCAGGTGCGCCGCCGCGTCCGACACCGCGTACCACCGCGACAGCGTCGCCTCCAGGCCGGGGGACAGGTGCGCCCACAACCGCGCCGGCAACACCGGCGCCGCCTCCACCAGCAACCCCGACAACTCCGCCACCCGCTGCGGGGCCGCGAACGCCAACAACGTCGGCAACTGCACCCCGTGGTACAGCAACACCACCTCGTCGCCACGACGGAACCACGACGTGTACGGCCAGAAGAAATCGTCCAGATCACCCAACTGGTACGCGTGCAACACCGGATCCCGACCCAGCAACCCGGCCAGCACCGCCCGGTCGTGCTCCGCCCGCACCGCCATCACCGCACCGCCGCCCACTGGTCGTAACCCAGCCGCGCCACCAACGCCAGCACCACCACCAGCAGCACCACCCGCACGAACCCCGCGCCGCGCCGCAACGCCATCCGCGCGCCCACCATCGCCCCCGCCACGTTGCACACCGCCATCGCCGCGCCCAACAACCACCACACGTGCCCGGTCACCCCGAACACCACCAGCGCCCCCAGGTTCGTCCCCGCGTTGACCACCTTCGCCATCGCCGACGCGTGCACGAAGTCCGCACCCACCAGCGCGGTGAACGCCAACACCAGGAACGTGCCCGTACCCGGACCGATCAACCCGTCGTACAACGCGATGCCCACCCCGGCCACCGCCACCGCCGCCACCACCCGCCCGCGGGTCCGCCGCGCCGGCGACGCCACCACCCCCAACCGCGGCCGGGTCAGCACGAACACCGCCACCGACACCAACACCACCAGCACCACCGGCCGGTACGCCCCCGCCGGCACCGCCCCCGCCAACGCCGCACCCAACCCCGCCGTCAGCACCGCCAGCCCCGCCGCCGGACCCGCCACCGCCCAGTCCAGCTTCGTCCGCCGCGCATACGTCACCGCCGCCGTCGACGTCCCGAAGATCGCCGCCAGCTTGTTCGTCCCCAACGCCGTGGCCACCGGCAGCCCCGGCGCCGCCACCAACAACGCCGGCAACAACAGCAACCCACCGCCGCCCACCACCGCGTCCACCCACCCGGCCAGCGCGGCAGCGCCCAACAACGTCGTCAGCGACACGGCATCCACGGCCGCATTGTCCCCACCCCACCACCGGCCACGAGAACGCCTGTGGCCAGCCTCACCGGCCCCGACGCCGCCGCAACCACAACCCGACCGACGCCACCGCCACGAACACCAGCATCGAACAGCACAGCAGCTTCAGCACCCGGCAAGCCTGCCACGGCGACGTAGGGTGTGCAGGTGCGCCTGGCCACCTTCAACCTGCTGCACGGCCGCTCCCTCACCGACGGACTCGTCGACCCGGACCGGCTCACCGCCGCCGTCACCGCCCTCGACGCCGACGTGCTCGCCCTCCAGGAGGTCGACCGCGACCAGAGCCGCAGCGGCAAACTCGACCTCACCGCCCTCGCCGCCCGCGCCCTGAACGCCGAGCACCACCGCTTCGCCGCCGCCGTCGTCGGCACCCCCGGCGAACAGTTCCGCCCCCTCACCCACGACGACGACGGCCACGGCGAACCCCTCTACGGCATCGGCCTGGTCAGCCGCCACCCCGTCCGCTCCTGGCAGGTCACCCGACTACGCGCCGCACCCGTCCGCTCACCCATCTACGTACCCGGCCCCGGCGGCGGACTCATCCTGCTCCGCGACGAACCCCGCGTCGTGCTCGCCGCCGTCCTCGACACCCCCCACGGCCCACTCACCGTCGCCGCCACCCACCTGTCCTTCGTCCCCGGCTGGAACGTGTGGCAACTGCGCCGCGTCGTGCGGGCCCTGCGCGCGCTGCCCGCACCCCGCATCCTGCTCGGCGACCTCAACCTGCCCGCCGGACCCGCCGCCGCCCTGTCCCGCTGGCGGCCCCTGGCCCGACGCCCCACCTACCCGGCCGGGCAGCCCCGCGTCCAACTCGACCACATCCTCGCCGACCGCCACCACCTCGACCGGCTCCCACCGGTCACCGCCGTCGACACCCCACTGGCCACCATCTCCGACCACCGGCCCCTCGTCGTCGACCTCGGCTGACCTACGCGCTCGCCCGCACCGCCGCCCGCACCGCGTTACGGAACAACATCGCCACCGTCGTCGGACCCACCCCACCCACCCGCGGCGTGATCGCCCCCGCCACCTCGGCACACGACTCGTCCACGTCCGGCAGCAGCCGCCGCCCCTCGTAGCGCACCCCACCACCGACCACCACCGCACCCGGACGCACATGCTCCGGCCGCACGATCCCCGGCACCCCCGCCGCCGCCACCAGGATCTCCGCCCGCCGCGTGTACCGCGGCCAGTCCGCCACCCCGGTGTGCACCACCGTCACCGCCGCGTTCGCCGTCGGCCGCTTCTGCGCCAACAACATCGCCAACGGCCGCCCCAACGTCGCACCCCGACCCAGGACCACCACCTCCCGACCCGCCACCGGCACACCATGGAACGCCAGCAACGCCTCGATCCCCGCCGGCGTACACGGCAACGGACCCGGCAACCCCAACGCCAACCGGCCCATGTTCACCGGGTGCATCCCGTCCACGTCCTTGTCCGGATCCAACTCCGCCAACGCCCGGTCGTAGTCCAGATGCCCCGGAATCGGATGCTGCACCAACACCCCGTGCACACCCCGGTCGGCGTTGAAGTCCGCCAACACCGCGTGCAGATCCGCCTGCGACGCCGACGACGGCAGATGCACGTGCGGCGACGCGAAACCCAACTCCGCCGCCTGCCGAGACTTGATCCGGATGTAACCCGCGCTCGCGTCGTCGTCACCCACCAGCACCGTCGCCAACGCCGGCGTCACCCCCGCCGCACGCAGCTCCGCCACCGACGCGGCGACCTCCGACAACACCCGCTCCGCCACCGGGGCACCCGGCAACAACCGCGCAGAAGACATACGACACCTCGCCCGCGGAGGCCCAGGCGGTCGACCCCCGCGACGAGCTCCCCGATGGTTCACCCATCCCCGTGCCGCCAGTCGCGTCCCCCTCAGCCTGCCACAGCACGCGCCGCGACCACCTCCACCACCGCCTGCCACCCCGGCAACGCCGCCAGCAGCCCGTCCGCCCGCCGCCGCCGATCCACCGACGACGCCACCCCGAGATCCGCCAGCACCGCCGAGAACGCCGGCCGCAACGCCCGCTCCCGCAGCGGCGCCACCGACCCCAACACCGCATGACACCGCGCGTACGTCACCAGCACCCAGAACATCGCCTCCCGGTGCCGCCCCGCCGCCACCAGCTCCGCCGCCCCGTCGAACACCACCGGCCGCCCCGCCGCACCCAGATCCGCCCCGAACGCGAACCCCTCCCGCGGCAGGCCCGCCACCTCGTCGAACACCACCGCCAACCCGGCCAGGTGCTCCCGCACCCGCCCCGCGTCCACCCCACCGCCATCCAGCGTCGCCAGCAACTCCGAATACCGCCCGGCGAACCCGAACCGCCCCAACACCTCCGCCGCCCGCACGTACCGCCGCCGCACCGTCGGATCCACCAACCCCGCCACCGCCGGCCACACCGCCAACAGCGACGTCGGGAACACCCACGCCAACACCTGCTCCGCCAGCGGCGCACCCGCGTCCAGCACCCGCAACCCGCACTCGACCCGCCGCCGTACCCCGGCACACCGCCGCCGCACCCACACCGGATCCGCGAACCCCGCCGCCACCCGCCGACCGATCCCCGCCAACCGGCCCGACGGATCCGCGATCACCCCGTCGCCCCGGAACATCGGCGCGAACACCCACGACCCCAGCACATCCTCCGGACCACCCAACTCCGCCCAGGCGACCGTGCCGACATCCAGCAGCACCCCCCGATGGGTGAACTTGCCCAGCTTCGTCGCGGGGGAGTCACGCACCAGCAACACGTCCACGTCCGACGGCGCCGGCAGCTCCGCGTCCTCCCGCATCCCCAGCGTCGACCCGCTGAACAGCGCGCCCTGCACCGAGGGATCCGCGCGCATCCGCTCCCGCACCCAGCCGACCGCCACCGCCCGCGCCACACCCACCCGCACCGACCCGATCCTGCCAGCGCCCCACCAGTTCCGAACCCGGCGCCCGATCGACCCGACAAGCGAGGTGACATCACGTCGCATGACCGCTCGATGGAAGGGCCCCCACAACGCGATATACCGCTGAGTCATAGATATGACCCAGCGGTATATCGCCAAGATGAGGACACTTTCCCGACGCCCGGTCAGCTCCGTGCCGTCAGCCCGGACAACGCCCGGTTGGTGCGGTTCGCCGCCACCGCCGCCCGCTGCTGACCCGCCGTCACCTCGATGTACGTCTGCGACGACGCCAACGACGCGTGCCCCAGCAACCGCATGATCTCCGCCGCGCTCGCCCCGTCCTCGGCCAGCCGCGTGGCGAACGTGTGCCGCAACGCGTGCAACCGCGCCCCGCGCGGCACCCGGTCCCCGATGCCCGCCCGCCGGTAACACGACTCCACCAGATACTGCAGACCACCCCGGCGCAACGGCTCACCCCGCCGGTCCACCAGCAACGGCCCGTCCGGGCGCACACTGCGGGCCCCGAACCGGAACCGGCGGCTGTCCAGGTAACCGGCCAGCACCCGGTCCACGCCCGCCTCGATCGGCACCGTGCGGGGCCGCCCACCCTTGCCCGCCACGTCCACCCGACGCTCGCCGGCGCGGCCCGCCACCGACGACACCCGCAACGCCAGCAGCTCCGACAGGCGCAACCCCGCGCACAGCGCCAACGCCAGCACCGCGAGGTCCCGCTCCGGCCACGGATCGCGCTGCCGGCCCTCCGCGCGCGCCACCGCCGCCAGCAACTCCTCCGGCGTGTCCTCGCCGCGCAGCGGCTTCGGGCGGGGGAGCGGCGTGCGGGGCCGCCCGACCGCCGGCATCGGATTCCCGGGCACGACGCCCTCGGCCACGAGGAACGTGAAGAAGCTGTTCCAGGTGGACCAGGCACGGTGGACGGACGCGGCGGCGCGGGGAGCGGCGAAGCGCGCGAACGCCGCCCGCATCACGCGGGGGGAGAGGGCGGTCACCGGGAACCGGTGCAGGGGGAGGGGAGTGGTGCCGTCGTCCGCCGCGACCAGGGCCGCCACCGTGGTCAGATCCCGCCGGTAGGCCGCCAGGGTGTGCGGGGAAGGCTTACGGGTGGCCCGCGCGGTCAGGAACTCCTCGATCAGCACCTCGACCATTTCATCCGCTTTGTCGTGCATAAGGGATATTATGCACTAATTTCGCGTTCGCGCCAGGCCGCGCTCCGGGGGAGGGTGGCCGGAAAACGCGTTGTGGACGCCCGGAGACTGGACCGCATGGTGGAGATCGACGCCGCACTCGTCCGCACCCTCGTCGCCACGCAGTTCCCGCAGTGGGCGCACCTGCCGGTCGCGGCCGTCACGCGACAGGGGTGGGACAACCGGACCTTCCGCCTCGGCGACGACCTGCTGGTCCGCCTGCCCAGCGCCGAGGGTTACGCGTCGGGCATCGCCAAGGAGGACCGCTGCCTGCCGATCCTGGCCCGCCACCTGCCGCTGCCCGTACCCGAACCGGTCGCCACCGGCGAGCCGGCCGCCGGTTACCCGTACCCGTGGTCGGTTCGCCGGTGGCTGCCCGGCGACACCCTGGAGGCCGCCCACGACCTCGACCGCGCGGCCGTCGCGCGCGACCTGGCCGCCTTCCTGGTCGCACTGCGGCGAATCCCGACAGCCGGCGGCCCGGCGGCCGGACGGCACTCCGCGTTCCGCGGATGCCACCCGAGCGTGTACGGCGACGACGTCGAGCAGGCCCTGGAGCGGCTCGGCGACCGGGTGGACGGAGACGCCTGCCGGGAGGTGTGGGCGCGCGCGCTGACCTCGGCCTGGCCGGACGCGCCGGTGTGGTTCCACGGTGACGTCGCGGCCGGCAACCTGCTCGTCGCGGGCGGACGGCTCGCCGCGGTGATCGACTTCGGCGCGTGCGGGGTGGGTGATCCGGCATGTGACCTGGTGCCGGCGTGGACGTGGTGCGTCGGCGTCGAACGCGCGGTGTTCCGGGACGCGGTCGGCCTGGACGCCGACGCCTGGCGTCGGGCCCGCGGGTGGGCGCTGTGGAAGGCGCTCGTCTCGGTGGCGTACGGCGAGGGTTCGCCGGTGGAGCCGTTGCGGGTGCTGGCGGAGGTGCTCGCCGATCCGGTGGGATGAGTGGCGCCGGGGAGGCCCCGATCCGGTCTACTTGACATAATATGGATTATCGAATCCATCGGAGCGGGGCGGCGGTGCCGGTGCCGGACACCGTCGCCCCGCGTACGCCGGGTCAGGCCCCGACGTAGTCGGCGAGGTGCTCGCCGGTGAGCGTCGACCGGGCGGCCACCAGGTCGGCCGGCGTGCCCTCGAAGACGATCCGTCCGCCGTCGTGGCCGGCGCCCGGACCGAGGTCGATGATCCAGTCGGCGTGCGCCATCACCGCTTGGTGGTGCTCGATGACGATGACCGACTTGCCGGATTCGACCAGCCGGTCGAGCAGGCCGAGCAGTTGGGCCACGTCGGCCAGGTGCAGGCCGGTGGTCGGCTCGTCGAGGACGTAGACGCCGCCCTTGTCCCCCATCCGGGTGGCGAGCTTGAGTCGCTGCCGCTCCCCGCCGGATAGCGTGGTCAACGGTTGACCGAGGGTGAGGTAGCCGAGGCCGACGTCGGCGAGCCGTTCGAGGACGGCGTGGGCGGCCGGGGTGCGCGCGTCGCCGGCGCCGAAGAACTTCTCCGCCTCGTTGACCGGCATGGCGAGGACCTCGCTGATGTCACGGCCGCCGAGGTGGTAGTCGAGCACGGCGGGCTGGAACCGCTTGCCGTCGCAGTCCTCGCAGGTGCTGGCGACGCCGGCCATCATGCCCAGGTCGGTGTAGATGACGCCGGCGCCGTTGCAGGTGGGGCAGGCGCCTTCGGAGTTGGCGCTGAACAGGGCGGGTTTGACGCCGTTGGCCTTGGCGAAGGCCTTGCGGATGGGGTCGAGCAGGCCGGTGTAGGTGGCCGGGTTGCTGCGGCGGGAGCCGCGGATGGCGGTCTGGTCGACGCTGACGACGTCGTCGCGCTTGCCGAGGGAGCCGTGGATGAGGGAGCTCTTGCCGGAGCCGGCGACGCCGGTGACGACGACCAGGACGCCGAGGGGGATGTCGACGTCGACGTCGCGCAGGTTGTGGGTTCGGGCGCCGCGGACGGGCAGGCTTCCGGTGGGTGTACGGACGGTGTCCTTGCAGGTGGCGCGGTCGTCGAGGTGGCGGCCGGTGACGGTGTCGCTTTCGCGCAGGCCGGCGACGGTGCCCTGGTAGCAGATGGTGCCGCCGTCGGTGCCGGCGCCGGGGCCGAGGTCGACGACGTGGTCGGCGATGGCGATGGTCTCCGGCTTGTGTTCGACGACGAGGACGGTGTTGCCCTTGTCGCGCAGGCGCAGCAGGAGGTTGTTCATCCGGGCGATGTCGTGCGGGTGCAGGCCGATGGTGGGTTCGTCGAAGACGTAGGTGACGTCGGTGAGGGACGAGCCGAGGTGGCGGATCATCTTGGTGCGTTGGGCCTCGCCGCCGGAGAGGGTGCCGGCGGGGCGGTCGAGGCTGAGGTAGCCGAGGCCGATCTCGACGAACGAGTCGAGGGTGTCCCCCAGTGCGGCGAGCAGTGGGCCGACGGAGGGTTCGTGCAGGTCGCGTACCCAGGTGGCGAGGTCGCTGATCTGCATGGCGCAGGCGTCGGCGATGTTGATGCCGTTGATCTTCGAGGAGCGGGCTTCGGGGGCCAGTCGGGTGCCGTCGCAGTCGGGGCAGGTGGTGAACGTGACGGCGCGTTCGACGAAGGCGCGGATGTGGGGCTGCATGGCGTCGACGTCCTTGGCGAGCATCGACTTGCTGATGGCGGGGATGAGGCCGGTGTAGGTGACGTTGATGCCGTCGACCTTGACCTTGGTGGGTTCCTTGTGGAGCAGGTCGTGCAGTTCGCGTGTGGTGTAGTCGCGGATGGGCTTGTCGGGGTCGAACAGGCCGCTGGAGCGGAAGATGCGGCCGTACCAGCCGTCCATGCTGTAGCCGGGGATGGTGATGGCGCCCTCGTTGAGGGAAAGCTTCTCGTCGTAGAGGACGGTGAGGTCGAAGTCGGTGACGGCGCCGCGGCCCTCGCAGCGGGGGCACATGCCGCCGAGGCGGTGGAAGGTGCCCTTCTTGGTCTGGGTCCTGCCGGGGCCGCGGTCGACGGTGATGGCGCCGGCGGCGCGGACGGAGGGGACGTTGAAGGAGTAGGCGTTGGGTGGGCCGATGTGGGGTTGGCCGAGGCGGCTGAACAGGATGCGCAGCATGGCGTTGGCGTCGGTGGCGGTGCCGACGGTGGAGCGGGGGTCGGCGCCCATGCGTTCCTGGTCGACGATGATGGCGGTGGTGAGGCCTTCGAGGATGTCGACCTCGGGGCGGGACAGGGTGGGCATGAAGCCCTGGACGAAGGCGCTGTAGGTCTCGTTGATGAGTCGTTGGGACTCGGCGGCGATGGTGCCGAAGACCAGGGAGCTCTTGCCGGAGCCGGAGACGCCGGTGAACACGGTGAGGCGGCGTTTGGGCAGGTCGACGTCGACGTTGCGCAGGTTGTTCTCGCGGGCGCCGTGGACGCGGATGACGTCGTGGCTGTCGGCGGTGGCCGTGGTCATGGTGTCTCCGTCCGGTCGTGCGGGGTGTCAGTCGAGCCAGGCGCCGTCGCGCATGAGGGTGCGGCCGGTCATCTCGTTCACCTCGCGCCAGGCCTGGATGCGGCGGGGTCGGATGCGGTACCAGTGGTAGGGCTCGGTCAGGGTACGGGGGTCGAAGCCGGTGCGGGTGGCGAACCGGTCGCCGCGTTCGGCGGGTAGGGCGTGGATGTCGAGCGTTTCGACGTCGCCGTCGATCATGACGACGTCGCGGGTGTGGCCGAGGCCGACGCGGGCGTGGCCGGTGGCGAGGTTGCGGCCGGTGGGGCTGTGGGCGGCGGTGGCCAGCAGCAGGGTGTGGCCGTCCCAGTCGAAGGACAGGGGCACGAGGTGCGGGGTGCCGTCGGGGTCGGCGCTGGCGACCCAGCAGTCGATGTCGTGGTCGAGTCGGTGGGTGGTGTCCTGGCGGCGTCGGGCGCGGGTGCGGGGGGCGTCGGTCATCGGGTGGGCTCAGCGCCGCTCGTTGATGCGGATGAGGTTGCCGGTGGGGTCGCGGAAGGCGCAGTCGCGGACGCCGTAGGGCTGTTCGGTGGGTTCCTGGACGACGTCGGCGCCGCTGGCCTGGAGGCGGTCGAAGAGGCCGTCGAGGTCGTCGGTGGCGAGGGTGAGGGCGCCGTAGCTGCCCTTGGCGATGAGTTCGTGGATGGTGCGGCGTTCGTCGTCGGTGATGCCGGGGTCGACGGCCGGGGGGTGCAGGACGATGCCGGTCTCGGGCTGTTCGGGCGGGCCGACGGTGAGCCAGCGCATGGTGTCGCCCTGGCCGACGTCGTTGCGCAGGTCGAAGCCGAGGGTGTCGCGGTAGAAGGCGATGGCGGCGTCGGCGTCGGTGTGCGGCAGGAACGCGTAGTGGATGGTGATCGTCATGGTGGTCACGCTAGTGGTGACGTGCCGGTGCGGGCTTCTCGATTCCTGATCGGTCGGGTGGCCTGTTTGGTGAGGCACGGGGGTGGTTCGGGGGTGTCGGGTGCGTGGCGGGCGCGGTAGGCGCTGGGTGGTTCGCCGACGAGTTCGGTGAAGCGGGTGCTGAAGGTGCCCAGGGACTGGCAGCCGACGGCGAAGCAGACATCGGTGACGTTGAGGTCGCCGCGGCGCAGCAGGGCCATGGCGCGTTCGATGCGGCGGGTCATGAGGTAGGCGTAGGGGGATTCGCCGTAGGTCTGGCGGAACTGGCGGCTGAGGTGGCCGGCGGACATGTGCACGCCGCGGGCGAGGGCTTCGACGTCGAGGGGGCGGGCGTATTCGCGGTCGATGCGGTCGCGGACGCGGCGCAGTCGGGTGAGGTCGCGCAGGCGTTGGGCGAACGCGGGGTCGTCGGTGGCCGGGTGGTGGGCGTGCACGTGTGCATCTTCGCTGCTCGGCGTGGGGGTCGTCCACCTGTTAGGTCAGGGCGGCGTGTCGGTGGACTCTGCCGCCCAGGTGGTCCAGGCGTCGCGCCAGGCCTGGTCGGCGGCGGCGCGTCGGCGAAGGTCGGTCGTCGGGTCCGGTACCAGCCGTTGGTGGTGTCGCCAGGCCAGTTGGGCGGGTTCGCTGGGGAGGTCGTCGCCGAGGCCGGTGACGTGCAGGAGGGTTTCGGTGATGGCGCGTTCGCGTAGCCGGGGTCGGGTGTCGAACCAGTCGGCGTGGTCGGCGAGTGCGGTGAGGTGGGCGATCGCGTCGGACACGGCGCGGTTGGCCGCTGGTTCGCTTTGATCGGTGAGTTCCTGCTGGCGGTGCACGGCGGCGCGCCAGAGCCGGGGCCAGTGGGCCGGTAGGTCGGGGTGTGCTCCCCCGCCGGCGATCCAGGTCAGGGTGTGGCGGCGGTGTCGCAGGGCGGCGTCGATCAGCGCCCGGTGCGGTTCACGGGCGAGGTCGTCCGGCACGGGCGGTGCGGGTGGTGGCGGGAGCGGGACGGGTCGACGCCATGTGCGGTCGAGCAGGGGTGCCGGGTCGGCGTCGAGGCGGAGCTGGATGGTGTCGGTGGGCCAGTCGCGGGTCACCACCGTGATCTCGGCGTCGATCTCGACGTCCGCGCACCGGGTCGCCGTCCACCGGTCGCCGGCTCGCACGGTGCGTCCGGTGAGGCGCCGGCCGTCCAGGTGCATCGTGGCGTCGTGCTCGGTCCATTCGACGGCGGACAGGTGTGCGCCGGCCATGCGCATCGCGTGTTCCAGTCGGTGGCGGAGGGGGTCGTCCCGGTTGTCGGTGCGGCGCGCGGTGTCGACGGTCGCCCACGGGCCGGTGGTCGCGTCGCCGTGCGCGACTCGTACGTGGGTGATCGTGCGGTCGGTGGATTCGAGCCCGGCGAACCGCGCGGTGCCGGGCAGGGCGGGGCCGGTGAGCGTGACGACGGGCAGGCCGCTGTCGCGGAGTTCACGGCGCAGGCGTTCGGTCTGCCGGGCGAGGCGCTCGTCGACGTGGCTGCTCGGGTCGTGTTCCACCGCGCCTCCTCCTCCGCACGGGGTCCCCGGCTGTGATGGTACTCGCGCGGGTCGCCGCCCGGTCGCGTCAGGCGTGTCTGCGCGGCCGGGCGGCGGGGTCCGGTCGGGGTCAGGTGATGGTCGTGGAGGTGGTCGGCGAGTAGGAGTAGCAGAGCCAGCCGGCTTCGGTGATGGTGAAGCTGCCCCAGGTGACGGTGGCGTTGGCCCAGCCGCGGGTCAGGTTCAGGGTGCGGGCGCTGGCGGCCCAGGACAGTCCGAGGCCGGAGTAGTAGCCGTCGTACTCGTCGTAGTTCTGGGTGGAGTGTCCGCCGTTGTCGCTGATGTCGACGTGCCAGTGGATGTCCCAGGGGCCGCCCGAGGCCTGGACGAGGGTCATGCCTGTCGTCAACGTCGCCCGGCCACCGCCTCTGGGGTCGAGGCCTACCCATGAGCTGCCGCACTCGCCGGTTGCCGCGCCGTAGCTGTTGGTGGACATCGAGCCGCCCGGCTTGAGGACACCGTGCTCGGGCACGTAGCGCCCTTCGGCCGCTGCCGTTGCCTTGTCGGCGGGCACCGAAGCCTGGGAGCCGTCGGGCAACGTCACGATGCGGTAGCCGTGCGCCTCGGCGACCTTCGCGTCGAAGCCCACCAGGCCCATGCCGAGGCGGTCGGCCTTGGCGACGGAGTCGGGCGGTGCGGCTGCCGCGGCGGTCGGGGTCGTGAGGGCCGGGACACCTGCGGTGGCCAGCGCGAGAGCGAGCAGCGCTGATGCGGACAGGCGTGTACGTCGTGTGTTTCTGGTGGTCATTCCTTCTCCCCGTGTGAGTGACGTACCCCCAGACTATTCGATACGGGTCAATATTTATAGAGAAGGATGGGATGTGCCGAGGTGGCTGGTCAGCGCAGCCGGCGGGCGGTGAACCGGGTGGGCGGGTCGGCGATGGCGTCCTGGGCGGCGACGAGTTGCAGTTCCCGGGTGCCGGCGGCGAGGGTGGCCTCGAGTACCGCGAAGATCGAGTTGGTGGTGCGTTCGAGCGCGGTCTCGGGCGAGCCGGTGGTGGCGAGGTGGGCCAGGTAGAGGGCGGCGGTGACGTCGCCGCCACCGTTGGGGGCGATCGGCAGCAGCGGGGTGGTGACCGCCCACGCGCCGGTGTCGGAGACGGCGACGACGTCGAGGTGGTCGGCGGGCAGGTCGCCGTGCAGGACGCTGGTGACCAGGACGTGGCGGGGGCCGGTGGCGCGGACGGTGTCGACGGCGGCGAGCAGGTCGTCGAGGGTGTCCGTGGTGCGGTCGGCGAGGAACTCCAGCTCGAACTGGTTGGGAGTGACGATGTCGGCGCGGGGCACGACGGTGTCGCGCAGGTATTCGGGGATGCCGGGGCGGACGAACATGCCGCGGCCGACGTCGCCCATGACCGGGTCGCAGCAGTAGAGGGCGTCGGGGTTGGCGGCCTTGACCTGGGCGACGGCGTCGAGGATGACCGCGCCGACGGCGGGGTCGCCCTGGTAGCCGGAGAGCACGGCGTCGGCGGTGCCGAGGACGCCGCGGTCGGCGATGCCGGCGATGACGTCGGCGACGTCGGTGGGGGCGAGCAGCGGGCCGCGCCAGGCGCCGTAGCCGGTGTGGTTGGAGAAGTGCACGGTCAGCACCGGCCAGACCTCGTGGCGCAGGCGTTGCAGCGGGAACACGGCGGCGGAGTTGCCGACGTGGCCGTAGGCGACCGACGACTGGATGGACAGGATCTTCACCGGTTCATGGTCGCATCCGGCGGCGGTGGTGACCGTTCGGCTCAGGGTTTCGACCGTCGGGCGCGGGGTGGGTTTGGGCGCAGCGTGCGGCAGGGGCATGAAGCGAGGTGTTCTCGTCATCCGGACGGAGGAAGCACTGATGCTTTCCGCACTCGATCGTCGGCACACCGTCGCGCCGCCGGGCTACAGCCGTTGGCTGATTCCCCCGGCCGCGTTGGCGATCCATCTCTGCATCGGACAGGTGTACGCGACAAGCGTGTACAAGAACTCCCTGATCGCGCACTTCGACACCGGGCAGACGGCGATCGGGGTGATCTTCAGCATCGCGATCGTGATGCTGGGTCTGTCGGCCGCGGTGGCCGGTACGTGGGTGGAGGCGAACGGGCCGCGCAAGGCGATGTTCGTCTCGGCGTGTTTCTGGGCGGCCGGGTTCCTGGTGGGCGCGCTGGGGATCGCGAGCAAGCAGTTGTGGCTGCTGTACCTGGGGTACGGGGTGCTGGGCGGGATCGGGTTGGGGATCGGGTACATCTCCCCCGTCTCCACGTTGATCAAGTGGTTCCCGGACCGGCCGGGGCTGGCGACCGGTCTGGCGATCATGGGGTTCGGTGGTGGGGCGATGGTGGCCTCTCCCCTGTCCCGGCAGCTGCTGTCGTTCTACGACTCCGGCTACGACCCGTCCAACAGCGGGTCGACGGCGTCGGGGTCGGCGCTGGTGTGGTTGTTCGTCACCCTCGGCATCGGCTACTTCGTGGTGATGATGTTCGGGGTGGTCAACGTGCGGGTGCCGGCGGCGGACTGGCGTCCGGCCGGGTTCGACCCGGCGAGGGTGGCGGCGAAGCCGCTGGTGACCACCGCGAACGTGTCGGCGGCGAACGCGGTGAGGACGCGGTCGTTCTGGCTGCTGTGGGTGGTGCTGTTCTGCAACGTGACCGCCGGGATCGGCATCCTGGAGCAGGCCAGCCCGATGATCCAGGACTTCTTCCGGGAGGGCGGCACGTCGGCGGTGTCGGTGGCGGCGGCCGGCGGGTTCGTGGGGCTGCTGTCGTTGTTCAACATGGCCGGCCGGTTCGTCTGGTCCTCGACGTCGGACGTGATCGGCCGTAAGCCGATCTACGTGGTGTACCTGGGTGTGGGCATGGTGCTGTACCTGCTGCTGGCACTGGTCGGACAGACCGCGACGGCGTTGTTCGTGCTGCTGGCGTGCGTGATCCTGTCGTTCTACGGCGGTGGGTTCGCCACCGTGCCGGCGTACCTGCGGGACCTGTTCGGCACGTTCGAGGTGGGTGCGATCCACGGTCGGTTGCTGACCGCCTGGTCGGCGGCGGGGGTGGCGGGTCCGCTGATCGTCAACGCGTTCCTCGACGCGCAGGGCGAGCCGGGCACGTTGACCGCGGCGGCGTACCGGCCGGCGTTGTTCACGATGGTCGGGGTGCTGGCGGTGGGGCTGGTGGCGAACCTGCTGATCCGGCCGGTGCCGCAGCGGTTCCACGAGCCGGCGGCAGGCCGGGACGAGGTGGCGGACGGGCAGCCGGTGGCGGCGGAGAGGAGCGGATCGTGAACGAGCGGGTCGGTGGCGGGCAGCGGGTCCGTCTGGTGGTGTCGTGGCTGGTGGTGGCGGTGCTGCTGGGCTACGGCGTGGTGCAGACGCTGATCACGGCGGCGAAGCTGTTCACGCAGTGACGTGCGGCGGCGGCCCGGGGTCTCCCCCGGGCCGCCGCGCCGTTTCAGAGGCCGCCGGAGACGCGCAGGACGGCGCCCGTGGTGTACGAGGCGTCGGGGCCGAGCAGGTGGGCGATGGCGCCGGCGACCTCGTCGGGTTCGCCGGCGCGGCCCAGCGGGATCCGGCCGGCGGCGGTGTCGGGTCGGTCCGGGATGCCGGAGCGGGCGTGGATGTCGGTGCGGATGAGGCCGGGGGCGACCGCGTTGACCCGGATGCCGCGCGGAGCCAGTTCCTTGGCCAGGCCGACGGTGAGGGTGTCGGTGGCGGCCTTCACGGCGGCGTAGTGGATGTACTCGCCAGGGCTGCCGAGGGTGGCCGCGGCGGAGGAGACGTTGACGATCGCGCCGCCGGCGTCCATCCGGCGGGCCGCCTGCTGGGCGCACAGGACGTAGCCGACGAGGTTGACGTCGACGACCTCGCGCAGGTCCTCGACGCGCAGGTCGGTGAACGGGCCGATCAGGCTGGTGACGCCGGCGTTGTTGACCAGGCCGGTGAGCGGGCCGAGCTGGTCGGCGGCGGCGAAGAGCTGGCGTACCTGCTCGGGGTCGCGGGTGTCGGCGGCGACGGTGACCGCGCGGCGGCCGGCCGCGCGCACGTCGG
>NZ_CADEAU010000066.1 GCF_902825405.1 Micromonospora maritima
CGCCCTGGCACCCGGGGCGCTGCGCCGAGCTGCTGGTGGACGACGTCGTCGTCGGGCACGCCGGCGAGCTGCACCCGGCCGTGGTGGCCGCGTTGGAGCTGCCCCGCCGCACCAGCGCCATGGAGCTGGACCTGGACGCGCTGCCCGCCGCGCCGCTGGCGACCGGGCCCACCATTTCCACGTTCCCGCCGGCGTTGATCGACGTGGCGCTGGTGGTGGACGAGGCGGTGCCGGCGGCGGAGGTGCAGCGGGCCCTGGTCGAGGGCGCCGGTGCGCTGCTGGAGGACGTCCGGCTCTTCGACGTCTACACCTCCGAGCAGCTCGGCGCGGGGCGCAGGTCGCTGGCGTACAAGCTGACGTTCCGCGCCCCCGACCGGACCCTGGCGGGTGAGGAGGCGGTGGCCGCCCGCGACGCGGCGGTGGCGCTGGCCGCGCAGCGCTTCGGCGCCTCCCTGCGCGGCGCCTGACACGCCCCGGTCCGACCACCCCCGCCGCTTCCGGCGGGGGTGGTCGGCTTGCCTCGGGACGTTCTGTCCGGAACTCAACAGAGCGCGGCGGATGACGATCTCGGCTGTCTACAGTCGGGACCGGCAGAAGCGAGGACTCTTACATGTCGCAGTCGACTTCTTCCTGTAGTCCCAGGCCGGATACGGGGAATCCCGTCGTGTCGGCAGTGTTCGACGCGGTGGTGCAGGCTCATTACCCGGATCGGATCCGGGTCGCCCAGATCGCCCGGGCGCGCGCGCAGGCGGCACAGTCGGTGGTCACCGTCTTCGCCGGTGCGCTGGTGGCCACCTTCACGTTCACGTCCCTCGCTTCGGCCGCGCCGATCACCCGGGTCGCCGCGTGCGTGTCGGTCTTCTGCTGGCTGGCCGCGGCGGCCTGTTACGTGCGGGCCATCGCGACCGGCGTCTCCCCGGCGCCCGACGCGGTGAACGAGATCGCCGACCCCGGCGTCCTGATCCGCGAGGTGCTCAAGCGGGGTGACCGGGAGGCTCGGCAGGTCGACAGGCGTCAGGCCGTCGCCAACGTGGTCTCCCTGGTGGCCCTCGCGGCCACGCTCGCGACCATGGCGCTGGCACTCTTCGTCGAGGGTCAGGAGAAGCCGGGCGTGCTCGTGCTCAACGACAAGGGACAGGCCGACCTCAGGGCGCTCTGCGGCCGGTCGGACCAGCGGGTGGAAGGCACGGTGGACGTCGGATCGATCAACGGTGGTTACATCGCCGTGGACGTTCGTCTCTGTGGCGACCGCCGGGATGTCACGCTCCGGTTCGCCAAGGAATCGGTGGCGGTCGTGCTCACGAGGAAGGACTGACCGTGACGCTGAACGGTGACCCGGTGCTGATGGCGTGCTCGGCGCCGAGTTCGATCGCCGAGTCGGTGGAGGAACTGACCCGCGACGCGGTCGAGGTGATCGCCGATCTGCATCGGCGGGGCGGGACGCTGGACGTGATCCTCCTGCTCGGCGACCTCACCGCGACGGCCACACCGGAGTCGTTCGACGCACTGACCGCGGCTCTCAACCGCATGTGGGAAGCCTGCATGGAGAGCCCCGACGTCACCGAGCTGCCCGCCGTACTCGCCGTGCCGGGCGTCGGGGACCGGCAGGAGCAGGCACCTCAGCTCGCTCTCGTGCGCGCCCTCGGTGACCTGTGGCCGGACGTGCGGGACACCTTCTCCGCGGAGCAGACCGACGTCATCGGTCTGGTCCGGCGGGCGTTCTCCCGTTTCGAGGACTGGTACGGGACGGTCCGGGATCCACGGTGGCGCGGCGCCCTGTTGCCGGGTGACGGATCCCTTGTGGTGAAAACAGGGGCATCCACGGTCACCCTGGTCGGGCTGAACAGTGCCTTCCGCATGCTCACGAGCGGCGCGACGCCCGACATGGCCGAGCTGCATCCGGCGCAGGTGCAGGCCGCGGTGCCGCACACCGACGGGGAAGCGTCCCACCCGGTGGTCCTGGTCAGTTCCCGGGCGGTGGCACTGCCCGCGGGCCCGTACGACCCGGTGATCGGGTTGGCCGGCAGGACCGGCGACGGCGCCGGGGACGGATGGTGGGTTCCGGAGCCCGGGCCGGCGCGGGTGGACCTGTTGACGGTCCACACCACCACCGGGCACCACCACCTGCGGACCCTCGACGGCACGGCGGTCACGGTCGCGCCCGGTCGCGCGGGCGGGTCGCCCGGTGTCGACGCGCCCGCCGAGCAGGTACCCGCCCCGGTCGTCGAACCGCCCCGACCCGACGCGGCGGTGGAAGGCACCGTGGACGAGGTCGATCGGGTGCTCGCCACCGGGCAGGCGGTCCTCGTGGTCACCTCGGGCATCGAGGAGGAGTCCCGGGGTGAGTGGGGCACGCCGCTGGGGAGCCCCGACGACGTCTTCGCCCACTTCATGGAGCAGCTCACGATTCCGCTCGTGGACGACCGGGTGACGCTGGCCGCCGCGATGCGTCGACTGCGTCGGCACGACCGGGCGACGGTGGACCGGATCGTCTCCGGCGTGCTCGTGTCCGACGGCAGCAAGGTCAACGAGACGGCCCTGAGGATCCTGCGCGCACCCTGGTACCGGATCTACGACTGCACCGGAACCAACATCTTCCAGGAGCTGGTGACGCGCCTGAACATGGGCGCCAAGGTGGTGGTGGTCGACGCGGGGAAGGAGGTGCCGGGAAGCTCCCGGAGCCAACTCGAGGTGATCGCGATGAACGGGATCGCCCCGGGCGGCGCGGGGAGCCCCGTCTCCTTCGACATCCAGGACCGTGGGCGCAGCAGCCGGGCCCTGTGGTTCCGGCAGATGAAGGCCGACATGATCACGAATCAGCTGGTGGTGACGGCCAGCAGCGTGGGCAGCAAGCACCTGTGGTCCTACCTGGACTGGTTCACCGCGGACGACGTCTGGGAGGGCGGGCAGACGAGACTGGTCGTGGCCCCCGACACGGACCAGACCGCCACCTGGAAGCTGAACGGGTCGCGGCTGCGACAGGTGCGGTCCTCACTTCCGCAGCTGGCGCGCGCGCGATTCGACCCCGACCGCGACGATCTCCGGCGGGGGGCGCAGCTGCTGGCCCGGAGGCGCTCGGGTGTCGACGACGTGGGCGCGGTCCAACTCGTCTCCTCGTTGCTGAGCACCGCGCCCGCCGGCAACGACGCCTACCTGCGTGGCGCGGACCCCACCTGGGGAGACGTCAAGGACGGCGTTCCGGCGGCGCTGTCGACCTTCAAGTCGATGCTCCGCCTTGCCGAGGCTCCGGACGGGCAGAAGCCCGTCCTCGTCCTCAAGGACGCCGCCGGCACCGGCAAATCGACCGCGCTGATGCAGCTCGGTCTGCACCTTCACGAACGCGGCCAGGCGGTGGGGTGGGTGGACCGGAGCGTCACCAGCGACATCCCCGAGATCGTCGCCGAGTGTGCCCAGCTGGGGCTCGACGCGGTGCTGATCGACGACATCGACATCTTCGGCAGCCGGGCGGCGGCGTTGGTCGACCAGCTCAGCCGCCGCGGGGCGGTGCTGGTCGTGGCGACCGTCCGCAGTACGCGCGGTGACCTGTTGGACGGGGTGATCGGGCTGACCAGGGTGCCTCATCTCCGGCTGACGGACGAGGACCTGGACGGGCTGGTACGTCACCTGGACGCCTGGCGGCAGCTGGGTGAGCTCAAGGCCCTGAAGGTGCATCAGGCACGGGTGGCCCGGCTGCGTGAGCTGTCCTACCGGGACCTCATGGCGGCGATGGTCGAGGCCATCACCGGGTTCCGGTTCGAGGACCGGGTGGCCAGCGAGTTCAGGCAGTTGCGGGAGCTGGAACGCTCCATCTACGCCACCATCTGCCTCTTCGAGGCGCTGCAGTACGAGGACCACTCACTCACGCTCTCGCAGAACGCCCTGCTGCAGATCGTCTCCGACTCGCCGACCCCAGCCGTGAACCGCGCCATCGACCACCTGGTGTCGGGCCTTCGCATCCTGGTCAAGCAGGAGTCCGGGCATGTGCGGACCCGGCATCGCCGGGTGGCCGAGGAGACCGAGAAGAACCTTCGCCGGGATCCGGTGCTCTACCGGGAGCTCGTCGAGAACCTGATCCTCTTCTACGTGCAGCGGGGGGCGACCATCACCAACCGCAACGACCCGACCCGACGGGCCATGGTGGCGTTGATCAACCACCGGGTGATGATCAAGTCGGCGCTCTCCGCGGACGTGGTCCGGGAGATCTACCGTTCGCTGCACGACTACCTGAGCGAGGACTTCCACTACTGGTTGCAGTGCGGTTCCTACGAGGTCGACCGCGACCTCGACCAGGCGTTGAACTACCTGGAGGTCGCCCGCGGCTGCGAGGGTGGGCAGGACCACTTCAAGGTGGTGACGACGTGGGCGATGGTCTGCCTTCGACTGGCCCGCCGCCGGCCGGACGATCCGGCCCTCCACGAGAAGGCGCTGCGGGCGATGGGGGAGCTGGAGCGGATCGCCGGCATCTTCGGGGACAGGTCACCGCACACCTACGTCAGCATCCTGCGCGACGGCACCCAGTGGCTGACCGCCAGCGCCCTGCTCGGCCAGGACGAGCGCCGCGGTCTGGCCGCTCGGATCAGTCACTGGGCAGAGGTCGGCGCCGGCCGCCTGAACACCAACCGCGAGTTCCGAGGCGTCTCCCGCGAGTTCACACCCACCCTGAAAAAGATCCTGTCCGACGAGGGCGACGTGGAGACCGTACCCATCTGAGCCGTTCTGAATTTCCATCCGGTGCACCGCATGAACTTGCACTGGCGCACGTGGTTGGCTAACCTTCTCTGCATAGTCATGCGGAGGTAGGTATGGGCATCCGAGTAGCGGTCGCCGGGGCGAGCGGATACGCCGGCGGCGAACTGCTGCGCCTGCTGGCCGGCCACCCCGAGTTCGACCTGGTCACCGCCACCGCGCACAGCCAGGCCGGTCAACCCGTCGCCGCCGTACACCCGCAGCTCGCCGGCCTGGACCTGGTGTTCGGCGCGACCGAACCGACGGCCCTCGCCGACGCGGACCTGGTCTTCCTGGCCCTGCCGCACGGCCAGTCGGCGGCCCTCGCGGCGGCCCTGCCCGACAGCGTCGCGGTGGTCGACCTCGGCGCCGACCACCGGCTGCGCGACGCGGACGTCTGGGCCCGCTACTACGCCGGCGCGTACGCCGGCGCGTGGACCTACGGGCTGCCCGAGCTGCCCGGCCGGCGGGCGGAGATCGCGGCGGCCCGGCGGGTGGCCAACACCGGCTGCTACGCCGTCGCCACCATCCTGGCCCTGGCCCCGCTGGTCGCCGCCGGCGCGGTACGTCCCGACGACGTGGTGGTGGTCGCCGCCTCCGGCACCTCCGGCGCGGGCCGGGCTGCCAAGGCCCACCTGCTCGGCAGCGAGGTGATGGGCGACCTGACCCCCTACAAGGTGGGCGCGCACCAGCACGTCCCGGAGATCAAGCAGGCCAGCGGCGCGACCGGGCTGTCGTTCACGCCGGTCCTCGCGCCCATGCCGCGCGGGATCCTGGCCACCGTCACCGCGCTGCCGACCGGCGACGCCGACCCGCGCGCGGTGCTGGCCGCCGCCTACGCCGACGCGCCCTTCGTGCACGTGCTGCCCGAGGGGGCGTGGCCGCACACCGCCGCCACCGCCGGCTCGAACTCCTGCCACCTGCAGGCGACCGTGGACGTCGACTCGGGGCGGGTGATCGTGGTCAGCGCCATCGACAACCTGGGCAAGGGCGCGGCCGGTCAGGCCGTGCAGAACGCCAACCTGATGGTGGGTCTCCCCGAGACCACCGGTCTGTCCGTCTTCGGAGTCGCCCCATGAGTGTCACCACCCCCCGTGGCTTCCGCGCCGCCGGTGTCGCCGCCGGCCTCAAGACCTCCGGCGCGGGCGACGTCGCGCTCGTCGTCAACGACGGCCCGGACGCCGGGGTCGCCGGCGTCTTCACCGCCAACCGGGTCAAGGCCGCCCCGGTGCTCTGGACCCAGCGGGTCGTCCACGGCGGCGTGGTCCGCGCCGTGGTGCTCAACTCCGGCGGTGCGAACGCCTGCACCGGCCCGGCCGGCTTCCAGGACACCCACGCCACCGCCGAGCACACCGCCGCCGCGCTCACCGGCAGCAGCGCCCGGATGATCGTCGGTGCCGGCGAGGTCGCGGTCTGCTCCACCGGCCTGATCGGTGAGCGGCTGCCGATGGACAAGCTGCTGCCCGGCGTACGCGAGGCGGTGCGCGGCCTGTCCCGCGACGGCGGCGGACCGGCCGCCGAGGCGATCATGACCACGGACACCCGGCCCAAGACCACCGTGGCGCGCGGCAGCGGCTGGACCGTCGGCGGGATGGCGAAGGGCGCCGGGATGCTGGCGCCGGCCATGGCCACCATGCTCTGCGTGCTCACCACCGACGCGGTGGCCGGCCCGGACGTGCTGGACGCCGCGTTGCGGGCCGCCACCCGGGTCACGTTCGACCGGGTCGACTCGGACGGCTGCATGTCCACGAACGACACCGTGCTGCTGCTGGCCAGCGGCGCGTCCGGCATCGAGCCGACCGGGGCCGAGCTGACCGCCGCGGTCACCGCCGCCTGCCACGACCTGGCCCAGCAGCTCCTCGCCGACGCGGAGGGCGCGACCAAGCAGGTCGCGGTCGACGTGGTGGGCGCGGCGAGCGAGGACGAGGCCGTGGAGGTGGGCCGCGCGGTGGCCCGCAACAACCTGGTGAAGACCGCGCTGTTCGGCAACGACCCGAACTGGGGTCGCATCCTCGCCGCCGTCGGCACCACCGCCGCCGCGTTCGAGCCCGACGAGGTAGACGTGGCGGTCAACGGGATCTGGGTGTGCCGGGCCGGCGCCGCCGCCGAGGACCGCGCCAAGGTGGACCTCACCGGCCGCGACGTGACCATCCGGATCGACCTGCACGCCGGTGACGCCGCCGCCACCGTCTGGACCAACGACCTGTCCCACGCGTACGTGCACGAGAACTCGGCCTATTCCACATGAACCTGAACCTCACCGCCGACCTCAGCCGGGCCCAGGCCAAGGCCGCCACCCTGATCGAGGCGCTGCCGTGGCTGGCCCGCTTCGCCGGGGCGACAGTCGTGGTCAAGTACGGCGGCAACGCCATGGTGGACCCCGCCCTCCAGCGGGCGTTCGCCGCGGACATGGTCTTCCTCCGGTACGCCGGACTCAAGCCGGTGGTCGTGCACGGCGGCGGCCCGCAGATCTCCGCCATGCTGGGCCGGCTCGGCATCGCCAGCGAGTTCCGCGGCGGCCTGCGGGTCACCACCCCCGAGGCCATGGACGTGGTCCGGATGGTGCTCGTCGGCCAGGTCGGCCGGGAACTCGTCGGCCTGGTCAACGCGCACGGCCCGTTCGCGGTCGGGCTCTCCGGCGAGGACGCCGGCCTGTTCACCGCGGTGCGCCGCCCGGCGTACGTGGACGGGGAAGCGGTCGACGTGGGGCAGGTCGGCGACGTGGAGTCGGTGAACGCCTCCGCGGTCACCGACCTGATCGCGGCCGGCCGGATCCCGGTCATCTCCACGGTGGCGCCGGACGCCGACGGGGTGCTGCACAACCTCAACGCGGACACCGCCGCGGCCGCGCTCGCGGTCGCCCTGGACGCGCGCAAGCTCGTCGTCCTCACCGACGTGCCCGGCCTGTACGCGGACTGGCCCGACACGTCCAGCCTGGTCAGCGAGATCACCACCGACGACCTGGCGAAGCTGCTGCCGTCCCTGGAGTCGGGCATGGTCCCGAAGATGGAGGCGTGCCTGCGGGCGGTGCGCGGGGGAGTGCCCGCCGCGCACGTCGTCGACGGCCGGGTCGCGCACTCCACGCTGCTGGAGGTCTTCACCTCGGAAGGGTTCGGAACGATGGTGATCGGCTCATGAGCACGCTGGTGCGGCGCTGGCGCAACACCATGATGGACAACTACGGCACGCCGCCGCTGGCGCTCGTCTCCGGCTCCGGCGCCGTCGTGGTCGACGAGGCCGGCCGGGAGTACGTGGACCTGGTCGGCGGCATCGCCGTCAACGCGCTCGGCCACGCGCACCCGGCCGTGGTGGCCGCCGTCACCCGGCAGGTCGCCACGCTGGGGCACGTGTCGAACCTGTTCGTCGCCGAGCCGCCGGTCGCGCTGGCCGAGCTGCTGCTGGCGCTGGCCGGCCGGCCTGGCCGGGTCTTCTTCGCCAACTCCGGCGCGGAGGCGAACGAGGCGGCGTTCAAGCTCTCCCGGCTCACCGGCCGGCGGCACGTGGTGGCTGCCCACGGCGGTTTCCACGGCCGGACCATGGGCGCGCTCGCGCTCACCGGCCAGCCGGCCAAGGCCGATCCGTTCCGCCCGCTGCCCGGCGACGTGACCCACGTGCCGTACGGCGACGTCGACGCGCTGGCCGACGCGGTCACCGACGCCACCGCCATGGTGGTCCTGGAGCCGATCCAGGGCGAGAACGGCGTGGTGGTCCCCCCGGCCGGCTACCTCGCGGCGGCCCGGCGGATCACCGCCGCGCGCGGCGCGCTGCTGGTGCTCGACGAGGTGCAGACCGGCGTCGGGCGTACCGGGCACTGGTTCGCCCACCAGGCCGAGGGCGTCGAGCCGGACGTGGTCACGTTGGCCAAGGGGCTCGGCGGCGGCCTGCCGCTCGGCGCGTGCCTGGCCTTCGGCCCGGCCGCCGACCTGCTCACCCCCGGCTCGCACGGCACCACGTTCGGCGGCAACCCGGTCAGTTGCGCGGCGGCACTCGCGGTGGTCGCCACGATCGCGAACGAGGGGCTGCTCGACCACGTCAAGCGGGTCGGCGAGCGGCTGCGACGCGGTGTCGAGGCGCTCGGGCACCCGCTGGTCCGCGAGGTGCGCGGCGCCGGCCTGCTGCTCGGCGTCGAGTTGGCCGCCCCGGTCGCCGCCCCGGTGACCGAGGCGCTGCGCGCGGCCGGTTTCCTGGTCAACCCGGTGCAGCCCGGCGTGGTCCGGCTCGCCCCGCCGTTGATCCTCACCGCGGCGCAGGCCGACGCGTTCCTGGCCGCCCTTCCCGCCGCGCTCGACGCGGCCGTTCCCGCGCCGACCGGACCCACCGCCACGGAGGCTCTCGCATGATCCGCCACTTCCTGCGCGACGACGACCTCACGCCGGCCGAGCAGGCCGCCGTGCTCGACCTCGCGGCCCGGATGAAGGCCGAGCGGTACGCCCACAAGCCGCTGGCCGGGCCCCGGTCGGTGGCGGTGCTGTTCGACAAGCAGAGCCTGCGTACCCGGATCTCGTTCGACGCCGGCATCGCCGAGCTGGGTGGCCACCCCCTGGTCGTGGACACCCAGGTCACCCACTTCGGCCGGGGCGAGACGCTCGCCGACGCCGGCCGGGTGCTGTCCCGCTACGTCGCGGCGATCGTGCTGCGCACCCACGGCGACGACCGGATCGCCGAGGTGGCCGCGCACGCCACGGTGCCGGTGGTCAACGCGCTCACCGACACCTACCACCCCTGTCAGCTCCTGGCCGACCTGCTCACCGTGCGCGAGCGGTTCGGCGCCACGGCGGGCCGGATCCTCACGTACGTCGGCGACGCGGCGAACAACATGGCGCACTCGTACCTGCTGGCCGGGGCGACGGCCGGCATGCACGTGCGGATCGCCGGCCCGGCGGGGTTCCAGCCGGACCCGGAGATCGTGGCCCGGGCGGAGAAGATCGCCGCCGGCACCGGCGGCTCGGTCCGGGTGCTCGTGGACCCGGTCGAGGCGGTCCGGGACGCGCACGTGGTCGCCACCGACACCTGGACGTCCATGGGTCAGGAGGCCGACGGGCTGGACCGGGTCACCCCGTTCCGGCCCTACCAGGTCGGCGACGCGCTGCTCGACCACGCGGCGGCCGACGTGATCGTGCTGCACTGCCTGCCCGCCCACCGCGGCGAGGAGATCACCGACGAGGTGCTCGACGGCCCGCGCAGCGCGGTGTTCGACCAGGCGGAGAATCGCCTGCACGCCCAGAAGGCGCTGCTGACCTTTCTCCTGGAGGCATCCACATGACCGCCCCGCTGACCCGCGCCGCGCGGCACGCCCGCATCGTCGAGCTGATCCGCGACACGCCCATCCACTCGCAGACCGAGCTGGCCGACCTGCTCGCCGGCGACGGCATCCAGGTCACCCAGGCCACGCTCTCCCGGGACCTCAAGGAACTGGGGGCGGTGACCGCGCGCGGCGGCGACGGGCGGGGTGTCTACCTGATCCCGGAGGACGGCCACCGCCCGTTGCGCGACGCCGAGGGCGCGCCGGCCCGGCTGGTACGCCTGCTGCGGGAACTGCTCAACGGCGTCGACGCCAGCGGCAACATCGCCGTGCTGCGCACCCCGCCGGGCGCGGCGCACTACCTGGCCAGCGCGTTGGACCGGGCCGGCCTGTCCGAGATCGTCGGCACCATCGCCGGCGACGACACCATCCTCGTCGTGGCCCGCGAGCCCGACGGCGGCGCGGCACTGGGCGACCGGCTCGCCGCCTGGGCCCGCCGGGACGAGAACGTCGAAGGGAGCGCCACACCATGACCGAGCGGGTCGTCCTGGCGTACTCCGGGGGTCTCGACACCTCCGTCGCCATCCCGTACCTGGCCGAGCAGACCGGGGCCGAGGTGATCGCGGTCGCGGTCGACCTCGGCCAGGGCGGCGAGGACATGACCGTCGTCCGGCAGCGCGCGCTGGACTGCGGCGCCGTCGAGGCGGAGGTGATCGACGCGCGGGACGAGTTCGCCGCCGGGTACTGCGTGCCGGCGATCCGCGCCAACGCGCTCTACATGGACCGCTACCCGCTGGTCTCCGCGCTGTCCCGGCCGCTGATCGTCCGGCACCT
Organism: Micromonospora maritima; assembly: GCF_902825405.1. GTDB lineage: Bacteria > Actinomycetota > Actinomycetes > Mycobacteriales > Micromonosporaceae > Micromonospora > Micromonospora maritima. The sequence goes on from NZ_CADEAU010000066.1 coordinate 10,802, forward strand.
GGTCGCCGCCGCGCGTCGCCACGGCGGCACGATCGTGTCGCACGGCTGCACCGGCAAGGGCAACGACCAGGTCCGCTTCGAGGTCGGCCTGGCCGCGCTCGCACCCGACCTGCGGATCGTCGCGCCGGCCCGGGACTTCGCCTGGACCCGGGACAAGGCGATCGCGTTCGCCGAGGAGAAGGGGCTGCCGATCGACGTCACGGCGCGGTCGCCGTACTCGATCGACCAGAACCTGTGGGGGCGGGCCGTGGAGACCGGCTTCCTGGAGGACATCTGGACCGCGCCGGTGGAGGACCTGTACGCGTACACGTCCGACCCGGCCCTGGAGCGCGACCCGGACGAGGTGGTCATCACCTTCGACGGCGGTGTGCCGGTCGCGATCGACGGCGAGACGGTCACCCCGTACCAGGCGATCCTGGACCTGAACCGGCGCGCCGGGGCCCACGGCGTGGGCCGGCTCGACATGGTCGAGGACCGGCTGGTCGGCATCAAGAGCCGCGAGGTGTACGAGGCGCCCGGCGCGGTCGCCCTGATCACCGCACACCAGGAGCTGGAGGCGGTCACCGTCGAACGGGACCTGGCCCGGTTCAAGCGCGGCGTCGACCAGCGCTGGGGCGAGCTGGTCTACGACGGCCTCTGGTTCTCCCCGCTGCGGCGGGCGTTGGACGCGTTCGTCGACGACGCCCAGCGGCACGTCACCGGCGAGGTGCGGCTGACCCTGCACGGCGGCCGGGCCGTGGTGACCGGTCGCCGCTCCGAGGCCAGCCTCTACGACTTCGGCCTGGCCACCTACGACACCGGCGACACGTTCGACCAGTCGCTGGCGACGGGCTTCGTGCGGCTGTGGGGCCTGCCCAGCGGCCTGGCCGCCGCGCGGGACGCCCGGTTGGGAGAGGTGAGCTGGTGACCTTCACAATGGGTGGGGTGGACGACAAGAGCCTGACCGAGAACAGCGCCGCCACCAACCGGACGAGCCTCTGGGGAGGCCGGTTCGCCGGCGGTCCCGCCGAGGCGCTCGCGCGGCTGTCGGTGAGTGTCCAGTTCGACTGGCGTCTCGCCCCGTACGACCTCGCCGGCTCCCGGGCGCACGCCCGGGTGCTCGCCGGCGCCGGCCTGCTCGACCCGGAGGAACTGGGTCGGATGCTGGCCGCGCTGGACGACCTGGAGGCCGCCTGCGCCTCCGGTGCGTTCCGTCCCACCGTGGACGACGAGGACGTGCACACCGCCCTGGAGCGCGGCCTGCTGGAGCGGCTCGGCAGCCTCGGCGGCAAGCTGCGCGCCGGCCGGTCCCGCAACGACCAGGTCGCCACCGACCTGCGGCTCTACCTGCGCGACCACGCCCGCGGCGTGGCGGCCCGGCTGGTCGAGCTGGCCGAGGCGCTCATCGAGCAGGCGGAGCGGCACGTCGACACCGCGGCGCCGGGCATGACGCACCTGCAGCACGCCCAGCCGGTGACGTTCGGGCACTGGCTGCTGGCCCACGTGCAGCCGCTGCTGCGCGACCTGGAACGGCTGCGCGACTGGGACGAGCGGACCGCGATCAGCCCGCTCGGCGCGGGCGCGCTCGCCGGCTCCGGCCTGCCGCTGGACCCGGTGGCGGTCGCCAAGGAGCTGGGCTTCCGCACCTCGTTCGCCAACTCGATGGACGCGGTCGCCGACCGCGACTTCGTGGCCGAGTTCCTCTTCGTCACCGCGATGGTCGGCGTGCACCTGTCCCGCCTCGGCGAGGAGGTGGTGCTCTGGACGTCGCAGGAGTTCGGCTGGGTCGAGCTGGACGACGCCTTCGCCACCGGCTCGTCGATCATGCCGCAAAAGAAGAACGCGGACATCGCCGAGCTGGCCCGGGGCAAGTCCGGTCGGCTGGTCGGTGGCCTGATGAGCGTGCTGACCATGCTCAAGGGCCTGCCGATGACCTACGACCGGGACATGCAGGAGGACAAGGAGCCGGCGTTCGACGCGGTCGACACGCTGGAGCTGCTGCTGCCCGCGCTGGCCGGGATGATCTCCACGATGACCGTCCGGGTGGACCGCCTGGTGGCCAGCGCGCCGTCCGGCTTCTCGCTGGCCACCGAGGTCGCCGACTGGCTGGTCCGGCGCAACGTGCCGTTCCGCGACGCGCACGAGATCACCGGCCGGCTGGTGGCGCTCTGCGCGGCCCGCGACTGCGCCCTGGACGAGGTCTCCGACGCCGACCTGGCCACGGTCAGCGAGCACCTGGACCCGTCGGTGCGCGACGTGCTCTCGGTGCGCTCGGCGCTCGCGGCCCGCACCACCCCCGGTTCCACCGGTCCCGGGCCGGTCGCCGACCAGCTCGCCGCCGCGGCGGACAAGCTGGCCGGGTGGCGGGACTGGGCCACCGAGCGGGTCGTCCCCCGCTGAGCCACCCGGTCCGGGGCGGACGGGTGTCCGCCCCGGACCGGTTCAGCCGGTGGGCCGTTCGCGCCTGGGCAGCTTGGCCACCACCGCGTCGTACGACCCGTCGACGGCGTCGACCAGCTCGTCGTCGGGGATGCCGCCCTCCAGCTGGAGCGTGTTCCAGCCGGACCGGCCGATGTAGGGGGAGGGGCGGGCGTCGCCCGGGAACCGGTGCACCCACTCGTCGGCCACCTCGCGGGACGGGCCGCACTTGACGCCGAGCCGGCTCTCACCCTCGGGAGAACCGAGGAAGGCGAAGATCCGGCTGCCCACCTTCACCACCTCGTCGCCCTCCCACGGCCGGTCGAGCCAGGCTCCCGGTTTGGCCAGGCAGTAGGCCAGCATCTCCTCGCGCGTCATCGCGTCCTCCCGTGCCGTCGTCCGGCACAGTCTCGCCCGCCCCTGTGACAGGTCGTCGGCTCCGAGGCTCAGTCGCCGGTGCCGGTGCGGACGGTGAGCCGCTCGTAGCGCTGCCGGGCGGCCTGCGCGCTGCCCAGTCCCAGCCCGAAGGCGATCGCCTGCCAGGTCATGCCGCGCCCGCGGGCCACCTGCAGCAGCCCGGCCTCCAGCACGTCGACCTCGGCCCGTACGTGCGGGATCAGGGTCAGCGCGGCCATCAGGTCGGCCTGGTCGACCGGTTCCTCGCCCGCCTCCAGCTCGGCGCCGCCGGCGAGCGCCATCACCAGCGTGGCCGCCTCGTACGCGTCCGGCACGTCGGGGTGCGCGTAGCGGCGACGGCGGGAGTTCGTGCCGGCGTGCCGCTCGGCGATCCGCAGCAGCGCCGCGTAGTTGCGGTGGGCGCGGGCCTGGGCAGCATCCGGAGCGGTGAACGGGTCGTTGTCCACGGTGACCATGCCGTCCATCTCACACCCGATAACGGCATGTTGTCAACACCCCGTTGAAAGTCAATCGTGCGCAACGCCCTGCTCTCCTGACAGTGAGACGCTTCGCGAGAGTGTCAGGTTGCCGCCCCGGCCCCTCCCGCTTCCGTGCCACCGGTCGATCAAGGGGTTGGCGTCAGCCGCCGCACCGCTCCCGACGCAAACTCCTTGATCGACGAGCTGGGGGGTCGGAGCGCCCCGACGATCTTGGGGTTGTGGCCTCTCGAATGTGGCGTTTGTGGGCTTTCTGAGGTGCCACAACTCCAAGATCGGCGCGGTCGGGCGGCGCGGGCGTGGCGGGGGGCGACGGGTGGGGCGGGGGTGAGAGGGCTAGCGGGGGGTGGGTGCGCGGCGGCGGGGGGTGTGGCGGCGGTAGACGCTCACGGTGGGCTCGTCGGAGAGCCAGAACCGCCACGGCAGGTCGTGTGCGGCGGCCACGCCGACCCGTGGGCCGGCGACGATTCGCGTCGGGTCTACGGGCGTCGCGGGCGGGGTCAGGAGCAGTGGGCCGGTGCCGTCGACCGCCGAGGTGCCGTTGGCCTCCCGGTCGAGGCCGAGCGCGGTCACCAGGCGGGCCGGCCCGCGCGCCAGGTCCCGGTCCGACGCGCGGGGGCGGCGCTCCCGGGCGGTCTCGATCCCGTCGACCACCGCGCCGGCGCGCAGCAGGACGGCCGCCGCCTCGCCGTCCCGGCCGCAGACGATGTTCGCGCACCAGTGCATGCCGAACACGAAGTAGACGTACACGTGCCCGGCCGGACCGAACATGACCCGGTTGCGGGGCGTCGGGCCGCGGTGGGCGTGCGAGGCGGGGTCCTCGCCGGTGCCGGCGTACGCCTCGACCTCGGTCAGCCGCACGCGGACCCCGTTCGCCGACACGGTCCAGCCGAGGAGGGTCTGCGCGGTGGTGGCGACCTGCGCCGCCGGGGCCCGGAGCCAGGGGTACGTCATCGCGGCAAGGGTATCCGGGGCGCTCGGACCACACGCCTCCCGGAATAGTTGACGCGTCAAGTATGTTGTGCGGTGCGATCCCCCGGGCCGCCCGGTCCGGACCCCACGCCGAGGAGCTGGTCATGCAGTTCGGAATCTTCACCGTCGGTGACGTCACGGTCGACCCGACCACCGGTCGGCTGCCCTCCGAGCGGGACCGGATCAAGGCCATGACCACGATCGCGCTCAAGGCCGAGGAGGTCGGGCTGGACGTGTTCGCCACCGGCGAGCACCACAACCCGCCGTTCGTGCCGTCCTCGCCGACCACCATGCTCGGCTGGATCGCCGCGCGCACCGAGCGGCTGCTGCTGTCCACCTCGACCACGCTGATCACCACGAACGACCCGGTCAAGATCGCCGAGGACTACGCGATGCTCCAGCACCTGGCCGACGGCCGGGTGGACCTGATGATGGGTCGCGGCAACACCGGCCCGGTCTACCCGTGGTTCGGGCAGGACATCCGTAACGGCATCCCGCTCGCGATCGAGAACTACGACCTGCTGCACCGGCTGTGGCGCGAGGACGTGGTCGACTGGAAGGGACGCTTCCGCACCCCGCTGCAGTCGTTCACCTCGACCCCGCGCCCGCTCGACGGCGTCCCGCCGTTCGTCTGGCACGGCTCGATCCGCAGCCCGGAGATCGCCGAGCAGGCCGCCTACTACGGCGACGGCTTCTTCGCCAACCACATCTTCTGGCCCAAGGAGCACACCCAGCGGATGGTCGGCCTCTACCGGGAGCGCTTCGCGCACTACGGCCACGGCTCCGCCGACCAGGCCATCGTCGGCCTCGGCGGGCAGGTGTTCATGCGCCGCAACTCCCAGGACGCGGTGCGCGAGTTCCGGCCCTACTTCGACAACGCCCCGGTCTACGGGCACGGCCCGTCGCTTGAGGAGTTCACCCGGGAGACACCGCTGACCGTGGGCAGCCCGCAGCAGGTCATCGACCGCACGCTCGGCTTCCGCGAGTACGTCGGTGACTACCAGCGGCAGCTGTTCCTGATGGACCACGCCGGTCTGCCGCTGAAGACGGTGCTGGAGCAGCTCGACCTGCTGGGCGAGGAGGTGGTGCCGGTGCTGCGCAAGGAGTTCGACTCGATGCGCCCCGCGCACGTGCCCGAGGCGCCCACCCACGCCACCCTGCTCGCCGCCCGCGACGCCGCGACGACGACCCCGGAGGAGGACCGATGACCCGGCGTACGCTCGCGGTCGTCTCGGCCGGACTCGGCCAGCCCTCGTCCACCCGCCTGCTCGCCGACCAGCTCGCCGCGGCCGCCCGCGACGAGCTGGCCGGTCGCGGCGCGGACGTGGACCTGCGCGCGGTGGAGCTGCGCGAGCACGCGCACGACGTGGTCAACCACCTGCTCACCGGCTTCCCGCCGGCCGCGCTGCGCCGGACGCTGGACGCGGTCGCGGCGGCCGACGGACTGATCGCCGTCACGCCGGTGTTCAACGCGTCCTACAGCGGGCTGTTCAAGTCCTTCTTCGACGTGGTCGACCGGGACGCGCTGGCCGGCAAGCCGGTGCTGATCGCGGCGACCGGCGGCACCGCCCGGCACTCGCTGGCCCTGGAGCACGCGGTGCGCCCGATGTTCACGTACCTGCGGGCGGTCGTGCTGCCGACGGCGGTCTTCGCCGCGCCCGAGGACTGGGCCGGCGACGACGGCGACCGCGCGCTACGCGCCCGGATCCGCCGGGCCGCCGGCGAACTGGCCGAGCAGGTGGACCGCCGGCCGCCCGCGACCGGCCCGGCCGACCCGTTCGCCCTCACCACCGACTTCGCCGACCTGCTCGCCGGCCGCGACCCGTCCTGAACCCGGAGCGGCCGGGTCGGTGGGGCCGGTAGCCGCCGGCGTCAGTCGTCGGCCGGTTCCGGACGGTGGGCCACCAGCACCGGGCAGTGGGCGTGCTGCACCAGGGCCTGGCTGACCGAGCCGAGCAGCAGCCCGACGAAGCCGCCCCGGCCCCGCGACCCGACCACCACCAGCGACGCCTCGCCGCTCGCCTCCCGCAGCGCGGTCTCCGGGGAGGCGGCGACGACGGCGCGCTCGGTCACCCGCAGTCCCGGATGCCCCCGGCGGACCGTGTCGGCCGCCGTGGACAGCAGCTCCGTGGCCTCCGCCCGCTCGGCGGTGCCCGCCTCGGCGGCGACCTCCGGCGCCACCGCGCC
>NZ_CADEAU010000067.1 GCF_902825405.1 Micromonospora maritima
GGACCGGCTCCCGGCACCCGCTGGAGCGGGGGGCGGCCGGCCGGGCGGTGCTGGCCGGGCGGGCCGGGGGGACCGGGCCGGTCAGCACCAGCGGCGAGTTGCAGTCCGGCGCGTACGGGGTGGCGGCCCCGGTGCTCGGGGTGCCCGGGCTGGAGGGGAGCGTGGGGGTGGTCTCGTTGACCCCGCTCGACGTGACCGAGGTGGGCGCCCAGGTCACCGCCGCGGCCGAGGCGGTCGCCGCCGCCCTCTCCTGATCCGCCCGCCCGGCCCGCCGCGCCACTACGCCGAGGTGGGGGTATCCGAGCACCCGGGACACCCCCACCTCCCGGTAGTGGAGTCGATCAAGCACTGACCAGCGGTCATAGCACAACCGCGGGTCGCGCGGTGGTTGTCCACAGGGCCCGGCGGGGCGGGGCCGCCGCGGCTGTCCACAGGGGTGTCGGGGCCGCCCGGGCACGGCCACGCTTGTCGCATGCCACCTCATCCTCATCGACCGCCGGAGTTGGCCTGGCAGGTGTTCCGTGGCTCGGACGCGATCCGCCGCAATCTGCTGTCCCGGCACCAACTTCGGGGCGCGTCCTGGATCCGGCTCCGGCAGGACGTCTACGCCGACGCCCGGCTCGACCGCGACCACGCCCTGGCCTGCCGCGCCGTCCTGCTCCGCATGCCAGATGGCGCTCTGATCGCCGGGCCGTCGGCCGCCTACCTGCACGGCGTCGAGCACGCGGCCGGGTTCACCGACGACGTGCACGTCCTCCTCCCGGCCACGGTTCGGGCCGACTCGCAGCCGGGGGTCCGCGTGCACCACGCCCCGATCGCGACCACCCGATCGGGCCTCCTGGTCCCCGCCGGCTCCCGCACACCCGCGGGCGCTGTCCCGACCGCGCGGACCACCACCCCACCTCTGGGTGCCGGCACGTCACCCGTGACGGACCGCCCGCCCGGCCCGCCGATGATCCTGGCCGGCCCGCCGCCGCGTACCGATCCGGCCACCTGCGCCTGGGAGACCGCGGTCTGGGCCGAGCCGGTGAAGGCGGTCGGCATCATCGACGGCCTGCTCCGTACCGGTTCGGTGGGCCGCGCGCAGCTGGCCGGCGAAGCGGCCCGCAACGTCGGCCGCCCCGGAGGCCGACGGGCCACGTGGGTGTTCGGCCTGACCGACGGGCTGGCGCAGTCCCCACCCGAGTCCCACCTGCGGGTCCGGCTGATGTTCGCCGGGCTTCCGCGTCCCGTGGCACAGCATCCGGTACGTGTGTCGACCGGCCTGGTCCTGCATCCCGACCTGGCCTGGCCGGAGTTCCGGGTCGCTGTCGAGTACGACGGCCAGTGGCACTCCGACGCGGACCGGATGCACCTCGACCGGCGTCGACTCAACCAGCTCGTCGAGGCCGGCTGGCTGGTGCTGCACGTGACCGGCCGCCGGCTGCGCAGGGAGTTCCCCGCCCTGGTGCGCGAAATCCGCGCCGCCCTCGTGGCCCGGGGATGGCGGCCGTGAGCAACCGCGCCGCCGGGGCCGCCCCCAGCCGACCGAGCAGCCGTGGAACGGGCCGGAACGCCGACGTGGCGGCGTCCGGGAGGGCCGGACACCGCCACGCGGGGCGAACAGGTGTTACGGACGGGCGTTGGGCTTCAGCGGGGTCTTCACCGCGGCGTAGGCGTCGACGATGCCGTAGCCGTAGAAGCCGTTGAAGTTCAGCGAGCCCGCGCAGTACGCGTTGAACTCGGCGTCCCGACCCTCGTTGGTGTAGGTCTGCAGCCGCGGCTCCGGGCAGGCGTGCTCGGCCGCCGTCCGGTAGAGGTGCTGCTCGACCAGGTCCGGCGACATGCCGAAGCCGTTGCGGCCCTGCTGCTTGCCGTACCGGCTGACGATCAGCGCGGCCACGCCGGCGGCGTGCGGGGACGCCATCGAGGTGCCCTGGAGGTAGGTGTAGTAGCCACACTCACCCTTGGCGGTGCACTGCTTGAACACCGAGTTCTCGAAGCCGGCGACGATGTTGCCGTCCTCGTCGACCGAGCCCTCCTCCTGGAGCACCTTCTTCGGGTACGTGGAGAGGATCATGTTGGCGTCGGCGCGGTAGGTGTCGGTGCCGAAGCCGTCCCGGAACCAACCACCCGGAGCCGCCACCGAGATCTGCTCGGTGCCGTAGTTCGAGAAGTCGGCCTTCTTGCCGGACGGGCCGACGGCCGACACGCCGATCACGTGCGGGCCCTCGGTGGGCAGGTCCCAGCAGCTCGCGTTGTCGATCGGCCGCGGGTACGGGTCGGCGCCGTAGTCCGGGCTGCTCACGTCGGTGCGCGGGTCGCCCAGGTCCTCGTGGTTGTTGCCCAGCGCGCCGACGAGCGTGACGCCCTTGCGGTGCGCGAAGGTGAGCGCCCGCTTCATGGCCTCGATGATGGTCCGCTGCTCGGCCTGCGCCTCCGGCGAGTCGGCCGGGTTGGCGGTGCAGTTGTAGAGCCACGGGTCGACGTAGAAGGACATGTTGACCACGTCCAGGCCGGAACGGCCCGCGTAGACCAGGGCGTTGACCACCGGGTTGAGGAAGAAGTAGCCGCTGTCCTGGCCACCCTTCAGCTCGACCAGGGAGACCTTCGGCGCCACGCCGGACAGGCCGAAGCCGTTGGCGGCGGCGCCGATGGTGCCGGCCACGTGCGTGCCGTGCCCGCCGTCGTCGGTGCCGACCGGGTCGAGGCAGCTCGCCACCTCGCACGGGCCGTCGACGTCGGTGAGGTCCGGCGCGAAGTTGCGCGACAGCGCCCAGTTGAAGTTGGGGGCCAGGTCCGGCTGGCTGGCGTCGACGCCGGTGTCCAGCACGCCGACGGTCACCCGACGGTCACCCGGCTCGATCGTGCGGGCCTTGTCGGCCCGGATCATGTCCAGGCCCCAGAGCTTGTCGTCGAGCGGGTCCATCTTCTTGGCGTTGCCCTTGGCGGCCTTGCCCTTGGTGGCGACGGCGGCCAGCAGGTGCTCCTGCTCGACCCGGTCCAGCTTGGGCTTGCGGCCGATCGCCTTCTCCTCGGCCGCACCGAGCAGCGCGCCGGCCGCGGTGGCCCGGCTGGCGAAGTCCGCCCGGTCGCTTGTCACCTGGAAGAGGCCGACGTCGTCGGTACGGGAGACGACCTTGCCACCGGCCGCGGTGATCGCGGCGATGGCGGCGTCGCTGGAGACGCCGCTCTCCGCCAGCACGGTGAAGGTCCGGGTGCTGGACGGCGCGGCGGTCGCCGGGACGCCCAGGCCGGTCACCGTGAGTGCCAGCGAGGCCGCAGCCGCGACCGCGCCGGCGGTGAAGCGCTTGCTCACCACATCAGATCCTCTCGTTGAGGGACGTGGTGTCATCCCACATCACGGGAGCGAGTTCCGCCAGATCCCCGTCCGGTATAGACCGCAATCAGGCATTCGCACTCGTCAACGCGGCCACGACCTCGGGCAACCTGGTCAAGGTGGACACCTCGGCGTCCGGTGCCAGCCCGGACGGGCGGGGCAGTCCGCCCCGGTTCAGCCACACGGCCCGCAGCCCGGCCCGCTGGGCGGCGAGCACGTCGTGCTCCGGCGAGTCGCCGACGTGGACGATGCGCGCGGCCGGCAACCCGGCGGCCGCGACCACGGCCGCGAAGAACTCCGGTGCCGGCTTCTTCGGTAGGCCGTCCTCGTGGGCGTACACCTCGAAGGCGAACTGGCCCCGGAGGCCGCAGCGTTCGGCGCGGCTGTTGCCGTTGGTGGCGAAGCCCAGCAGGTGGCGCGGGCGCAACGCGGCCAACGCGGGCAGCGTGTCGGGGAACGGCCTGCTCAGCGCGTACCGGCGGGCGAAGAACAACGCCGCGAACTCGTCCAGGTGCGCGGCCAGCCCGGCCCGGGCCAGGGACCGGGCCAGCGCGGCCCGCCGGATCTCCTGCACCGGCGCGGCGCTGAGCGCGCCGAAGACCGCACCCCAGTCCCCCTCCAGGTCCGCGAGGGTCACCTCGGCCGCCGCCGGGGTCCACCGCCGCATCTCCTCCAGTACGGCGACCAGCCCGCCGGTGACCGCCGGGCGCAGGTCGACCAGGGTCTCGTCGGCGTCGAAGACGACCGCGCTCCGTGCGGTCATCGCTCGCCGGTCAGCGCCGGCTCGGCCGGGGCGGGTGGCGCCGGTTCGGGCCCGGCCCGCAGCTCGTCCGTCCGGACCAGTGCGACGCCACCGACGATGAGCGCCCCGCCGGCCAGTTGGATGCCGCCGGGCAGCTCGTCCAGCACCAGCCAGGCGATCAGCACCGCGAACATCACCTCGGTCAGCCCCACGAAGGAGGAGAGCCGTGCGCCGAGCAGTCGTGCTCCGGCGACGCCGGTCAGGTAGGCGACCACGGCGGCGATCAGCGACAGGCCGGCGATCGGCACCAGCCAGCTCACCTGGTGCCCGGCGAAGCTGACGTCCCCGGTGCCGGCGGCGAGCGGCAACGCGCCGACCGCGCCGAGCAGCAGCAGGGCCAGCGCACCGACGGCCATGCCGCCGCTGGCCACCACCACGGAGGGCAGGTCGGCGTCGAGGCGGCCGGCGATGACGAAGTAGCCGGCGAGTCCGACGCCGGCGCCCAGCCCCCAGAGCACGCCCACCGGGTCGAGCCGGCCGGCGCCGGTGAGGTCGAGGACGAGCACCAGCCCGCACAGGGCGGTCAGCGAGCCGGCCACGGTCAGCAGCCGGGGACGCTGCCCGTGGACGAGCCACATCCAGCCGACCACCAGCACGATGCCGAGGTATTCCAGCAGGAGCGCCACCCCGACCGGGAGGTAGCGGACCGCGTTGAAGAAGCAGGCCTGGGCCAGCGCCACCCCGAGCAGCCCGAACAGCACCACCGTGACCCCGTTGCGACGCAGCACCGGCCACCGGCCGCGCAGGGCGAGCAGGGCGGGCACGGCCAGCACCAGCGCGGCGATGCCCACCCGGGCGATCACCACCGCGACGGCCGACCACTCGCCGGTGATCAAGGGCCGGGCGAACGTGCCCGAGGTGGCGAACGTGAGCGCGGAGAGCAGGGCCAGGCCGAGCCCGGCGCCGGACCGTTCACGCATGGGCATTCCCCCGTCATCAGTCAAGTGGCGTTATGCTGATGACGCTAGGTGGAACCTCCGACAGGAGTCAAGTTGCTTTTTGCCCATGACACGGAATGCGGGCTGCTGGCCGCCGCCGCGCTGGTGAACACGGGCGGAGCGGGTCGGGAAGGGTTGCCCGACGTGGCCGCCCTCGACGCCTTCTTCACCACCCACGGGTGGAGCGGGCGGCACGAGCACACCGACGCGGAGCTGCGTCAGGTCCGCGCGCTGCGGCCACGGTTGCGCCGCATCTGGCACACCGACGCGGACGAGGTGGTCGAGATCGTCAACGGCCTGCTCCGCGAGTCGCACGCGCTGCCGCAGCTCATCCGGCACGACGACGAGCCGTACCATCTGCACGCCGTGCCGCGGGACGCGCCGCTGGCGACCCGGATGGCGGTCGAGGCCGCGATGGCCATGGCCGACCTGGTCCGCACGGGTGAGCTGCGCCGGCTGCGCCACTGCGACCACCCCGACTGCGACAACGTGCTCGTCGACCTGTCGAAGAACAGGTCCCGCCGGTTCTGCGAGGCCGGCTGCGGCAACCGGGCCGCGGTGAGCGCCTACCGCGCCCGCAGGGCGGCGTCCCACTCCTGACGCAGACCGGGCCACTCCTCGCGGCGCAGCTCGTACTCCACCTCGCCGTGCTCCGTGCCGGGGATCGGGTCGTCGAACGTCAGGTGGAACGTGCGCACCCAGCGCAACCCCGCGCGGGCCAGCACCGCGCGGGAGCGGTCGTTGACCGCCATCGTCTGGGCCCAGACCCGCCGCACGCCGACCGTCTCGAACGCGTGCCGCACCAGCGCCCGCGCGCCCTCGGTGGCCAGGCCGTGCCCCCATGCGGAGCGGCGCAGCCGGTAGCCCAGCTCCGCCTCGGCGCCGTCGTCGGACGGGTCGAGCGCGAGCCAGCCCAGGAACTCGTCGGTGAACCGGTCGAGCGTCGCCCAGCGGCCGAGCCCGGGACGACGGCCGTACTGCCCCAGCAACCGGGGCAGCACCTCGTGCCGGATCGTCCCGGCCGGCGTCGGTTCCCCGTTGCTGAGGAAACGCATGACCTCCCGGTCGGCGTCCAGCTCGACCAGCCGGCCCACGTCGTCCATGGTGAACCGGCGCAGCGTCAGCCGCGCGGTCTCCAGCAACACCCCGTCGTCGGACACGGTCGGATCATCCCGTGCCCGCGGTGACGGGGCGAGGCAATTACCGGCGTCACGCCGTCCCGCTCAGGGGTGGGTCATCCGGAGCAGGTCCAGCGCCTCGTCGAGCTGGGTCTCGCTGAGCTTGCCCGAGTCGACGTGCCCCCGGGAGATCACCACCTCACGGATGGAGACCTGCTTGGCCAGCGCCTCCTTGGCGATCGAGGCGGCCTCGTCGTAGCCCAGGTGGCGGTTGAGCGGGGTGACGATCGACGGCGACCCCTCCGCGTACGCCAGGCACACCTCGGCGTCCGCGACCAGGCCGGCCACCAGACGCTCGGCGAAGAGCCGACTGGACGCCGCGATCAGTTTGATCGACTCCAGCAGGTTGCGGCCCATGACCGGGAGCATCACGTTCAGCTCGAAGTCGCCCTGCGAGCCCGCGAACGCCACCGCCGCGTCGTTGCCGATCACCTGGGCGCAGACCTGCCGCATCGCCTCGGCCACCACCGGGTTCACCTTGCCCGGCATGATCGACGAGCCGGGCTGGAGGTCGGGGATACGCAGCTCGCGCAGGCCGGCACGCGGCCCGGAGCCCATCCAGCGTACGTCGTTGGCGATCTTGTAGAGGCCGACCGCGATGGTGCGGAGCTGGCCGGACGTCTCCACCAGCGCGTCCCGGGCGCCCTGCGCCTCGAAGTGGTTGCGCGCCTCGGTCAGCGGCAGGCCGGTCGAGTCCCGCAGCCGGCCGATCACCTTGCCCGCGAAGCCGAGCGGGGTGTTGATGCCGGTGCCCACCGCGGTGCCGCCCAGCGGCAGCTCGGCCAGTCGGGGCAGCACCGCCTCCAGCCGCTCCACGCCGTAGCGGACCTGGGCGGCGTAGCCACCGAACTCCTGCCCGAGCGTGACCGGGGTGGCGTCCATCAGGTGGGTACGGCCGGCCTTGACCACCGTCTCGAACTCGGCCGCCTTCTCCTCCAGCGCGCCCGCGAGCTGCGTCAACGAGGGGATCAGGTCCTCCACCACGAACTGGGTGGCGGCCAGGTGGATCGAGGTCGGGAAGACGTCGTTGCTGGACTGCGAGGCGTTCACGTGGTCGTTCGGGTGGACGTCGCGGCCCAGCTCCCGACCGGCCAGGGTGGCGATGACCTCGTTGGTGTTCATGTTGGACGAGGTGCCGGAGCCGGTCTGGAAGACATCCACCGGGAACTGGTCGTCGTAGCCGCCGTCGGCGACGTGCGCGGCGGCCGTGGCGATCGCCTCCGCCAGGTCCGCGTCGATCACCCCCAGCTCGCCGTTGACCTGGGCCGCCGCCCCCTTGATCTGGGCCAGGGCCTTGATCTGGGCCGGTTCGAGGCCGCGCCCGGAGATCGGGAAGTTCTGCACCGCGCGCTGGGTCTGCGCCCGCCACAGCGCCTCGGCGGGCACCTCCACCTCGCCCATCGAGTCGCGTTCGATCCGGTAGCCGGTCGCCTCTGGAGTCGTCACGCGTACCATCCTGCCGCGCCGACCGCCGGTGTGCAGGGAAAGCGGCGGGCGCTCAACCCAGCTCGGCCAGCAACTCCTCGGTGGCCCACCGGTCCGGCGACTCGATCTGACGGAACAGCGCCACCGCCCGGTTGGCGTACCGCCGGGCCTGTTCGGCGTCGGTCCGGCACAGGCACCGGGCCATGCCGTCCAGCGCCCGGGCCTGCTCGTAGCGCGCGCCGAGTCGGGTGGCGTCGGTGAGCACCCGGCGGTGCAGGTCCAACGCGCTGCTGACGTCGCCCTGGTCGAGGATCGCCCGCGCCAGCAGGTTCCGGGAGGCGCACTGCCCGACCAGGTCCCCGGCGTCGGTCATCGCGGCGAGCGCGCTCCGGTGCCGGGCGGCCGCCCGGTCCGGGAACCCGGCCTCGCGTTCCAGCACGCCGATCTCGTTGAGCACCTCACCCTCGCCGTAGCGGTTGGCGGCCCGCCGCTTGAGGTGCAACGCCGCGCGCAGGAGCCGCCGGGCCGGGCCCCGGTGGCCCAGCCGGCGCCGGGCCATCGCGACATGACCCACCGCCTGGTTCAGCTGCCGGAAGTCCCCGGTCTCCCGGGCCAGCAGGAGATGCCGGCGGGCCACCTCCAACGCCTCCTCGTGGCGCCCCCAGGAGAGCAGCGCGATCGACAGGTTGTTGAGCACGTTCGCCAGCGCCGCGGGCTCGTCCAACTCCCGCGCGAGGCGCGCGGCCGCCGCGTACGTCTCGATCGCCCGCCGGTGGTCGCCGTTGTGGGAGTAGGCGGTACCCAGGTTGCTCAGCGAGTTACGGAGCGGGCTGCGCAGACCGAGCCGCCGGTAGATCTCGACGGACGCTTCGGTGAGCCGCGCGGCCTCGGTGAAACGGGCCCGACGGAAGTGCGCCGAGGCGAGATAGTTGAGCGTCATCGCCACGGCCTCGTCGTCCTGCAGCGACCGGGCAGCGCGGAGACCGATGGTGTGCGCCTCGATCAACTCGTCGAGGTGCCCCCCGTCGAAGTGCGCCTTCCAACAGGCGCGGGCGAGCTGCCAGCAGTAGCGCGGGAAGCCTTCGACCTCCGCCAACCGGATCAGGGCGAGCAGGGCGGCCCCGTTCTCGTCGAACCAGGGTCGGCCGAGCGCGGCCGCGGCGGCCACGAGGTCCGGCCGGGCCGGGTCGGGCAGGACGAAGAGGTGACCGGCGCCGGTCAGCTCCATGACCCGGGTGATCGCGGCAGCGACCTGAAGGTGGTGTTCCAGGAGCCGTTCGAGCGCCGCCCGACGCTCCACCGCGGTCTCGCGTTCCGCGCCGAGCGTGCGCGCGTACTCCCGGATCAGGTCGTGCAGCCCGAAGCGACCCGGTTCCACCTCCTCCACGAGGTGCGCGTCGACCAGCTCGTCCAGCGCGTCCTGCGCCTCCGGCAGCGACAGGTCGGCGAGCGCCGCCGCCACCCGGTTGTCGACGCGGGCGCCCGGGTGCAGCCCGATCAGACGGAAGACGCGCTGCGCGGCCGGCGCCACCTGCTCGTAGGACAGGGCGAAGGCCCGGGCCACCGAACGTTCCCCGGCGGTCAGCTCGGCCAGCGGGTCCGCCGCGCTCGCCAGCCGCTCGGCCAGGTCGGCCACCCGCCACCGGGGCCGGTGCGCGAGCCGCGCACCGGCCAGTCGCAGGGCGAGCGGGAGGTGGCCGCAGCGGCGGGCCACCTCCGCGGCGGCCTCGGGCTCGGCCCAGACCCGCTCCGCGCCGGCCACCCGGGCGAGCAGTTCCACCGCCTCGTCGGCGTCGAGCAACGGCAACGAGGACGGCCGGCCGCCGTCAAGCCCGATCAGCCGCCGCCGGCTGGTGATCAGCACCAGGCAGTCCGGGCCGTTGGGCAGCAACGGTACGACCTGGGCCGCGTCCGCCGCGTTGTCGAGCACCACGACGGCCCGTCGGCCGGCCAGCTCGGAGCGCCACATGGCCAGCCGGTCCGCCAGATCCACCGGTACGCGCTCGGCCGGCACACCGAGCTGCCGGAGCAGGGTGGCGACCGCCGCCGTCGTGGTCAGCGGGCTGCGTTCACTGTGTCCGTGCAGGTCGACGAAGAGCTGCGCGTCCGGGAACCGCTCGCCCAGCGCGGTCGCCACCTGGACGGCGAGGGTGGTCTTGCCACTGCCCGCCATGCCGTCGACCAGGTGGACCCGGACCCCGTCCTGTTCGATCTCCTTGACCAGCCGGGCCACGGTCTGCTGCCGGCCGGTGAAGTCGCTGATCGCGCGGGGCAGTGCCCGCACCGGCGTGGCGGCGCGCGTGTCCGACCCGCCCAGCGCCAGGTCGCCGGCGAGCACCCGCTGGTGCAGCTCCTGCAACGCCGCGCCGGGTTCGATACCCAGCTCGTCGGCGTAGATCCGCCGGCCCTCGCGGTAGACGGCGAGCGCGTCCGCCTGGCGCCCGAGGGCGGACAGGGCCAGCATCAGCTGCCCGCGCAGCCGCTCGCGCAGCGGGTGGCGTTCGACGTTCTCGGTCAGCTCGTCGACCAGGTCGGCCGCGCGCCGCAGCCGCAGCTCGACGTCGACGCACTCCTCCAGCACCGCGAGCCGTTGCTCGTCGAGCGTCTGGGCCCGCCGCCGGACGCTCCGGGCGGGGATGCCCGCCAGGGCCGGGCCACGCCAGAGCCTCAGGGCCGACCGGTAGTGACGCTGCCCGTCCACCACCCGGCCGCCGGCCACCGCCGCGCGGGCCGTCTCCACCTCGCGGGCGAAGACCTCGGCGTCGAGGTCGTCCGGCTCGATCCGGATGCCGTAGCCGGCCGGGTCGGTGACGATGGTCTCGGCGGGCAGCCCGAGCAGTGTGAACCGCTGCCGCAGCCGCGACACGCAGATCTGGAGCTGGGCGCGGGCGGTGGCCGGAGGACGCTCCTCCCAGACCGCGTCGACAAGCTCCTCGGTCGGCACCACCCGACCGGCGCGCAGCAGCAGCACAGCGAGCACGATCCGGTCCCGACCCGCGGTGACGGTGGCTTCCCCACCGCCGACCCGCAGGGGTCCCAGGATCCCGAAACGCATCTGTGCCACCACCCGCCCCCGTGTGTGCAACTTCCAGCAGCGTAGCCCGGTGGTCACGGAACGCCCTGTCGAGGCGATAGCGATCTGATAGCGGATCGACAGCGACGGCGGCCAGACTCGTCCCGGGTTGTCGGTGACGGCATCCGACGGGGGCGGTGCGCCCGTCCGGCCCTCCGGCCGGGCGGGCGCACCGATGTCGGTGCACAGCGGACACGCGGAGGGGCGCCCGGGACCGGTCCCGGGCGCCCCTCGCGTCGTCAGCGGGTCAGCGCCGGCCGACCGTGAGCACCGGCTTGGTGACCTCGGCGAAGAAGTCGTTGCCCTTGTCGTCCACGACGATGAAGGCAGGGAAGTCCTCCACCTCGATCTTCCAGACCGCCTCCATGCCCAGCTCGGGGTATTCGAGCACTTCGACGTGCTTGATGCAGTCCTGGGCGAGGCGGGCGGCCGGCCCGCCGATCGAGCCGAGGTAGAAGCCGCCGTGCGCCGCGCAGGAGCGGGTGACCTGGCCGGACCGGTTGCCCTTGGCCAGCATCACCAGCGAACCGCCGGCCGCCTGGAACTTCTCCACGTAGGCGTCCATCCGGCCGGCCGTGGTCGGGCCGAACGAGCCGGACGCGTAGCCCTCGGGCGTCTTGGCCGGGCCGGCGTAGTAGACCGCGTGGTCGCGCAGGTATTGCGGCATCGGCTCACCGGCGTCCAGCCGCTCGGCGATCTTGGCGTGGGCGATGTCCCGGGCGACCACCAACGGGCCGGTCAGCGACAACCGGGTCTTCACCGGGTACTTCGACAGCTCGGCGCGGATGGAGTCCATCGGCCGGTTCAGGTCGACGCGGACGACCTCCTCGGTCTCCAGCGTCTCGTCGGTGACGTCGGGCAGGAACCGCGCCGGGTCGGTCTCCAGCCGCTCCAGCCAGACGCCGGACGGGGTGATCTTGGCGACCGCCTGCCGGTCGGCCGAGCAGGAGACCGCGATCGCCACCGGGCAGGAGGCGCCGTGCCGGGGCAGCCGGACCACCCGCACGTCGTGACAGAAGTAGCGCCCGCCGAACTGCGCACCGATGCCGAAGTTGCGGGTCAGCTCCAGCACCTCGGCCTCCAACTCCAGGTCGCGGAAGCCGTGTGCGCTCATCGAACCCTGCGTCGGCAACGCGTCCAGGTACTTCGCGGAGGCGTACTTCGCGGTCTTCAGCGCGTACTCGGCGGAGGTGCCGCCGATGACGATGGCCAGGTGGTAGGGCGGGCAGGCCGCGGTGCCGATCAGCCGTAGCTTCTCCTCCAGGAACTGCATCATCCGCGTCGGGTTCAGCAACGCCTTGGTCTCCTGGTAGAGGTAGGACTTGTTGGCCGAACCCCCGCCCTTGGCCATGAACAGGAACTTGTAGGCGTCCGGGTGGCCGTCCGGGTCCTCGGCGTAGAGCTCCACCTGGGCGGGCAGGTTGCTGCCGGTGTTCCGCTCGTCCCACATGGTCAGCGGGGCGAGCTGCGAGTAGCGCAGGTTGAGCCGGGTGTAGGCCTGGTAGACGCCGCGCGAGATCGCCTCCGCGTCGGTGCCGTCGGTGAGCACGTGCCGCCCGCGCTTGCCCATCACGATCGCGGTGCCGGTGTCCTGGCACATCGGCAGCACGCCGCCGGCCGCGATGTTGGCGTTGCGCAGCAGGTCCAGCGCGACGAACCGGTCGTTCGGCGAGGCCGCCGGATCGTCGATGATCGACCGGAGCTGGGCCAGGTGCGCCGGGCGCAGGAAATGGGCGATGTCGTGCATCGCCTCGGCGGTCAGCGCGGTCAGCGCGGCCGGCTCCACGGTGAGGAACCGGCGGCCACCCGGGCCGTTGACGACGTCCACACCCTCGTCGGTGACCAGGCGGTACTCCGTCTGGTCGGGACCGGTCGGCAGCAGGGGTGCGTACGAGAAGGCGGCGGCACTGCTCATGACCGAAAAGCCTAGGGCAGAGCCGTCGATCGGTGACACCCGCCGGTGGGTCGTGGGACGCCGCTCTCACCCGGCGTCACTTGCCGTCGGCGCAGAGTTCCTTCTTCGGACCGCAGCTGCCCTGGTCACTCGGCGGACGCCAGGTGTCACCCGGGTCGGGCGCCGGCACGGCGTCCTCGTCCGCCGGCGGCGCTCCGCCGGTCCCGGCGCCCCAGCGCACGTACCCGATCTCCCGCCCCTCGCCGATGATCATCCCGTTCGGGCCGACCGCCAGCGCGTTCGCCGACGTGCGCAGCTCGACCAGCACCCGACCCCCGCGCGGCTCGACCGCGACCAGCCGGGACGGCTTCTCCTCGCTGATCACCGCCGCGTACGGGGTGAGCGCCGCGCCGATCTTGCCGCCGGACGGTCGGGTCCACCGGGTCCGCTCGGCGGACAGCTCCCGGCCGAGCAGCGAGTCCTTGTCGGCGCTGCGCACCACCGCGTACCGGTCGTCGACCGCGAGCAGCTTCTCGCCCTCCGCGCCGACCTGGAGCAGCCGACCGTCGTAGCCGTCGAGCACCGCCTCCCGCCCGTCCGGCGCGACGCCGATGAGCACGTTGCGGGCCCCCTGCGGATCCTCCCGCTGCACGCAGCCGGCGTAGTCGGCGGTGCGCAGGTTGATCCCGGTCCGCCGCCACACCTGCTGCCCGGTGGCCGGGTCGACGGCGGTGACCACGAAGTAGCAGCTGCCGTCCCGGGAGGTCGCCGCGATCCGGAGCAGCCGCCCGCCGACCACCGCCAGGCGCTCCTCCCGCCCGGGCTGGACGTTCTGCAGCACCCGGCCGGTGGCCGTGTCGACCACGTGCACCCGGCCGTCGACCGGGAAGCCCAGCAGCGGCGGGACCGACTCCGGCCCGGCCACCCCGCCGTCGATCCGGGTCGCGCCCAGCCGTCGGGTGCCGAGGAGTTCCGGGTTGTCGGCGAGCACGCCGCTGTGCACGCCGGGCAGGAACGCGCTCCACAGCGGAGTCGTCCCGCGCGGCTCCCAGGCCCGCAGCGTGCAGTCCGTGGCCTGCACGCAGTACGCGTCGAGCAGCAGGTTCCGGTACGTCCAGACGGCGATGGCACGCTCGTCCCGGCGGCGGGTCACGCCGGTCACCGGGTCGAGCACCTCGTACCCCTTGTCCAGCAGCTTGCCCACGGCGACGACCGACTCCCGGCCGCTGCCGGCCACCGCCGACCAGTCGGCCTTGCGCTCCCAGAGCTGGCTGCCGTCGGCGAGGTTGCGCGCCTCGATCCGGGTGCGCTGCTCCACGATCACGGTGTCGCCGGCGATGGTGACGCTGCGCGGGGTGCCCCCGACGCGTTGCTGCCAGACCACGTCCGGCTCGGAGATCGGCTTGCTCCGGTCGACCCAGTCCCAGAGGCCGGGGAACGGGTTCCAGACCCCGGTGGCGGCGAGCACGACCACGGTGACGAGCCCGAGCAGCAACCAGCCGCGTACGCCTAGGCCCTTCACACCGCACACGGTAGCGACGATCACCGCTGCACCGGGCCGCGCGCGGGGCGTGTCGCGCCGCTTCTTGCCCGGGTTCAGATGTTAAGAGGGGCCCCCTCCTCTACCGGATGCGTTAAGCGGGGGCCCTTCCTTCCCCCCGGGCGGCGGAGCGGACCAGGGGCAGCGTGCGGTAGGGGATCTGCTCGGCCAGCGCGATGATGGTGGAGGCGCGCCGGATCCCCTCCGAGGCGACGATCTGGTCGATGACCCGCTGGAGGTCGGTGTTCGACCGGGCCACGATCCGGCACAGCAGGTCGCTGGAGCCGGTGATGGTGTGCGCCTCCAGCACCTCCGGGATGGCGGCCAGGTGCGCGGTGACCTGGTCGTGGCCGTGCCGCTGGCTGATCTCCAGGGTGACGAAGCTGGTGACCCCGAAGCCGATCGCGGCCGGCGAGATGTCCGGCCCGAACCCGCCCACCACCCCGCGGTCGACGAGCTTGTCGAGCCGCGCCTGGACCGTGCCGCGGGCCACGCCGAGGCGCCGCGAGCACTCCAGCACCCCGATCCGGGGTTCCTCGGCGAGCAGTTCGATCAAGCGGGCGTCCAGCTCGTCGAGCTGTACATCCTGACCAGTGTTCATGGTGAACAACGGTACCGAATGCGCAACCTGACCAGGAATATCGTCAACTATTGCCCAACTCACGGTCACCCGTAGATCCTCGCCGGAAGAGCACATCCGCGGCGGCCCACGAGGCCGGCCGGTACGCGAGGGAGGCCACCATGACCCAGGCGATCGACCGACCCCAGTCGACCGAGGACGTCGACGCCGACGTTCTCGTCGGCGCCGTCGACCACGACATCAGCCGGGACCCGTTCCCGGTCAAGGGCCTCGACCACCTGCACTTCCTGGTCGGCAACGCCAAGCAGGCGGCGCACTACTACTCCACCGCGTACGGCATGACCTGTGTCGCCTACCGCGGGCCGGAGCAGGGCTACCGCGACCACGCCCAGTACGTGCTGACCAGCGGCTCGGCCCGCTTCGTGCTGACCGGCGTGGTCCGTCCGGGCGCCGAGGGCGAGGCGCACGTGGCCACGCACAGCGACGGCATCTCCGACATCGCGCTGGAGGTGCCGGACGTGGACGCCGCGTACGCGCACGCCACCGCGCAGGGCGCGACCGGCCTGGTCGAGCCGCACGACGTCAGCGACGAGCACGGCACCGTCCGGATGGCGTCCATCGGCGCGTACGGGGACACCCGGCACACGCTCGTCGACCGGTCCCGCTACACCGGGGTGTTCCTGCCCGGCTTCGTGGCCCGCGGCCCGATCGTGGACCGGCAGCCGATGATCGACGCCGGCCTCCAGCCGAAGCGCTTCTTCCAGGCCGTCGACCACGTGGTCGGCAACGTGGAGCTGGGCCGGATGGACGAGTGGGTCGAGTTCTACAAGCGCGTCATGGGCTTCACCAACATGGCCGAGTTCGTCGGCGACGACATCGCCACCGACTACTCGGCGCTGATGAGCAAGGTGGTGGCGAGCGGCACCCGCAAGGTGAAGTTCCCGCTCAACGAGCCGGCCGTGGCCCGCAAGAAGTCGCAGATCGACGAGTACCTGGAGTTCTACCAGGGCCCGGGCGCCCAGCACGTCGCGGTGGCCACCAACGACATCCTGGCCAGCGTGGACGCCATGCGTGCGGCCGGCGTCGAGTTCCTGGACACCCCGGACTCCTACTACGAGGACCCGGAGCTGCGGGCCCGCATCGGCAACGTCCGGGTGCCGATCGAGGAGCTCCAGTCGCGCAAGATCCTGGTGGACCGGGACGAGGACGGCTACCTGCTCCAGATCTTCACCAAGCCGGTGCAGGACCGCCCCACCGTCTTCTTCGAGCTGATCGAGCGGCACGGCTCCCTCGGCTTCGGCAAGGGCAACTTCAAGGCCCTGTTCGAGGCGATCGAGCGGGAGCAGGAGAAGCGCGGCAACCTGTAACACTGTCGGCGTGATCGAGCCTCCCCCGAACAGCACGCCGCCGCCCGCCGGGCCCCCGCCCGCGGGCGGCGGCTTCGCGCCGCCCACCGGCCCCGCGGTGCCCGCGCAGCACACGCAGGCGTACGCCGGCCCGCCCGGCCACCCGCCCCCGGGGTACGCCCCACCTGTCGGGTTCGTGCCGCCGACCCTGGCCCCGAACGGTCAACCGCTGGCCGGCTTCGGAGAGCGGCTGGTGGCCTGGTTGATCGACACCGCTCTCGCGTCGGCGGTGCTGATGGTGCTCTTCGCGCCGGTCTTCATCTGGCTGTTCGTGCGGATGATCGACCGGATGCCGACGGCCGGCCCGGACGGCACCGTGGTCGAGCCCGACCCGTCGATGATCTTCGGCGACTTCCTCCTGCCGCTGCTCCTGGCCGAGTTGGGGCTGTTCCTGCTCCTGCTGGTCTTCTACTGGCTCTACCACGTCGAGTACGCCCGCCGGACCGGCCAGACGCTCGGCAAGAAGGTGATGAAGCTGCGGATCGTCCCGCTCCAGCCGGACGCCCCGTTGACCCGGGGCGCGTTGGGCAAGCGCTACCTCGTCGAGTTCGTCGCCGGTTCGCTCGTGCCGTTCCTCAACTACCTGGACGGTTTCTGGCAGCTCTGGGACAAGCCCTGGCAGCAGTGCCTGCACGACAAGGCGGCCGGCACGGTCGTCGTTAAGGTTGCACCGTGAGCGCGAGGAGTGAGCCGGGCCTGCGAGCCCCGCAGTCGCGAACTGACGGGAGCACCGTGAGCGCGAGGAGTGAGCCGGGCCTGCGAGCCCCGCAGTCGCGAACTGACGGGAGCACCGTGAGCGCGTACCCGAAGGCACAGCTGTGAGTGTGGAACCTGGCTGGCACGTCGACCCGGCCGATCCGGAGACCCGCCGGTGGTGGGACGGTGAGGGCTGGGTCGGTGCGCCGATCCCGGTCGACGCCACCCCGCCCGACGGTCCGCCGCCCGCCGAGCCCGAGCCGGCCGCCGTGGCGCCGGGCACCGACC